>DASVNY010000298.1:0-3227 GCA_036383615.1 Chitinophagaceae bacterium | reverse complement strand
GGTTAAAAGGTTTGCTGGCCAAACTCTATGCGGTGAATAAGTTGAGAATGTAAGATGATCAGGTTGTAAAACTGTTACTTAAGTTATTTGCGGCACTGCTGATTTAAAGTTGATATGCTGTTGTTAGTTTATCATTCATAGTATTCCCTTAGTCTAAAGTTCAACTGATTTTGCAATGGCCTTAATTCTTTCAGCAAGTAATATTTGTGCATTGCACCTGTCAACACTATTATTCTTTTGTTGGGATATTGCCTGATAAAGTTAGCGATGTGTTCCGACATTCTTTTGTTTCGTGTATCCCAGAAGTCCGCATTTGTTTTGTAAAACTCACTGTACTCTTTTAAGCTGTCATTGGAATTGACGATCTCAGCCACTTTATGATATTGATAATACTGTCTTCTTTCTGTGAGTTCGTAAAAGACTTGTTGATTAATATCGTGGGGAGTTTGGTTGGTTAGTCGGTTCAGTGTGTCATTAATGTTGAGATAAACTGACCAAATTACTGCCTGTTCCTTTGTCAGTGAACGATTGTTTGCTAAATGTTCGAGTCTGTTACTGACTTCGGCTTCTTTAAAAAAGCTGTTATTGGTTACATAGAAAGCATTTCTGCCTTCATAATCAAAGGGGCGGATGTCAACGGCTGGATGGCTGATTTTATACTTGCGGACGGATATTCCTTCGATTTCTTCAGGGTTTCCGAAGCCGAACGAACGTCCCAGTCGTGCAAACAATGGTCGTTGCAAGGTCCGGTCGTAACTCTTGTGATAATTTTCAAAAAGTGCTGTGTCTTCTTCTGTCAAAATAAGGTTGGGCTGAAATTGATTAAGAATAGCAACAATGCTGTCGGCATTATAATTTGGGTTGGAATGATGAACAGTAGCAAGGATGCAAACAACAGTCATTGTGTCTGGATCTTTTTTCTGTGAACTGTTTACAGACTCGTTATACCAACTTCTTTCTTTGTAGTCGTGCCACAACAAACTGATAGCTGCTACTAAGGTCAATATACCTAAAATGAAAAATGTCCATTTGAGTAATTTCTTCAAAGTTTATTGTGTTTTGGTTGCTTTTTGCTGGTAACGCCTATGGTTTTGGTTTCGGTGGGGCATTTGAAAAAATGCCCCACCGAAACCGCAGTTAATACAAGATACAAAAGTTAAAAATATATTCTATTGCTCTTCCGCGTTCGGTCTGCCTCATAAATCTCTGATAGTAGTACTGCAGGCGGTTAAATCCTTTTTCCTTTACAATAGTATCTGCGAGCTACTTATGCTAGAATTTGATGCCAGGTAGCTAAGAAGTTATGAGTTAAGGATTAGAGGTTGCATTTTTTGCAACTTTTGCTTCGGGGGTTGCAGAATTCAGTTTTTAAAGCCCTGTATGCGATTTTAGTTTTGTAGGGTAATAAAAACTGCAGGTATGAAAACGAAAATCATTATTGTAATCTTTACGGTTTTAGTAAGCGCTATATCCTGTAAAAAGGATACCCTAAACCAGACCACGATTAAAGGTAATGTTTATGATTCCATCAGGGGAGTAAATATCAGCGGTTACAAGGTTGTATTGATAAAATCGGTAGGTCTGGCCTACGGTGGTTTGCTTGGAATGGAAGGAACCATATTTGAAAAAGTTGCTGAAGCATATACAGATAATGATGGCAACTATACGATGAAGTTTAATTATAAACTTGAACCGGGACAGAGTTATTATTTTAAGGAGCAATACTATGGTATTCCTTATTATCATGAATCTACATCCGGCACAGGAGCTCTTATCAGTGGCGCAACAAATATTGTTAACATGACTGTATGGAAGCCAGTAGAACTCAAATTAAATCTGCAGGTCATAAATAATAACATTCCACCTTTAGTGCTCGGGAGTGAGTTAGCTGCCACTAATAGATCATTATATGGGGTTGAAATGATTTACCAGCAAAACATAACCGGCACTTATATTCTAAGATCAAAACCCGGCAGTGATATCAATATCGTTTTTTGGTACACTGTTAATTATGCTTCACCTAATCCGGTAACACATCAAAAGATCATACCTTATCATACAACCCTTGATAGTTCAACGACCTTAAATTATGTTATTGATTGTTCAACGTTTTGAGAAGAGCTAATCCTTCAGCATAAAATAAACTTAGTTTGATTTCGGTAAAACATAGTTGATGCCGAAATGTTTTGCATATTCTTCTAACGGGTCAAGCCCAACGGAAGCTCTTCGTTTATTTACATTGGGCTCATCCCTGATCGGGAAAAATTCAAACTTACCTGCTTCATTCATTTTTACCTGGCTGCCATATACCTGTTCTTTTCCCTGGTTTGTCAATATCCGATCTTCCAGCAATGCTAATTCCTGTGGCTTTGCTTTTCCTTTCTTAACGGCTTCCTGCATGATAGGGAAGTAGGTGACCTGCGTTAAGGAATCGGCATGCTGTATCACCAAAAAAATTGTTTGTGCTCCCTGCTTACCCACTTCATCGGGACCTAACCAACCATGTTTGTCAATTATTTTTTTGATCCGTATTAAATTGAGCGAATCCTGTATCATCATAGGCTTTAATAAGGATTGCACCTGCTCCGATTGCCAGCCAAATTTTTTTTGAAGGCTATCCAGTTTTAGCCGGCTGGCCTGGTCATGCTGGTAGATCGTATCCAATACGGCCGCTAATTCTTTATTGAATGTGGATTGTGCGGATAGATCCGTTAGTGCAAACAAAAAAATCAATGAGAGCGAAAGAATGGATTTTGTCATGAATTTATGCATTGGTCGGCTAATAAGAAAGATAGTGAATTTTAGAGTGCCGTGATGTGTGTCATCACGCATCACTTTGTTATGTCTTTCGGTGCGTGAGGACACGCACCGAGGCGCAGAACTGTTGATACTTTGTTATGAAAGCAGGCATTTACCAGTAAGGTAGCTCTTAATTCGTGTGGTTGGTGGAGGAAAACACCGACCACGGTGTGTTTTCTTAAAGGAACACCTGCCGCGGAGAAAGAAACAGAATGCCGTGATGCGTGGGGACACGCATCACTGAGTGTGAATGTTCCGAATTTATGCATTGGTCGGATAGTAAGAAAGATAGTGAATTTTAGAGTGGCGTGATGTGTGTCATCACGTATCACTTTGTTATGTCTTTCGGTGCGTGAGGACACGCACCGAGGCGCAAAACTGTTGATACTTTGTTATGAAAGCAGGCATTTACCAGTAAGGTAGCTCTT
>DASVNY010000297.1:0-2451 GCA_036383615.1 Chitinophagaceae bacterium | reverse complement strand
GATAATGGCATATATCTGCGTCAGGTCGGCGGTTACGGATGGCTGAGCAAAAATGAGTGGGAGGGAAAGATTCATCAGGTAGCCAAGAAAACGACTGAAAATGGTAGGGAGTCCATACCATAATGTTTGCCCGGCCAGTTTTTTAATACCACTCAAAGGATTGGAAATTTCTTAGCAAATGTAGCTGTTGAGCGGCCAAAAAACGAATTGGGAAAAGAAGCTAACAGATCATTTTGATTTTTTCCCGCAGATTTTCACAGGTTTTTCCGCAGGTCATCGCAGAATATTTGAGTATGGTTGTTTTCTGCGGAACCTGGGGGAAACCTATGGGCTTGCAACGCATTTGACCTTTCTGCTATCTTTGTCAAAACTTGTTTTATGAGAATACTGATCAGCCTCTGTGCAGCGATGCTCCTTTTATCGCCTGCTGTATTTGCTCAATCCTACGAAGGGTCCATCGAATACGATAAGAAAAAGCAAAGAGCTTTTGTGATCGAATATAATTACTCGCCTGAAGCGGTGGAGAATGCCATTATTAATAAAATGGATAAGCTGGGTTATAAAGGCAAAGAAGAGAAGGGGCTTTTTAATAAGGACAAAGGTTTCCGGGTGTATAAGGGAGCCAATATTAATGATATTACCAACCGCAGTATGGATTATATTATCCGGGTGGAAAGAAAAAGCAAAAAGAATGACGATGCCTCTTTGCTGTATATTATCATAAATACCAAAGAAGGTGATAACGCCATGCAGGTTTTTGATGAAGATGAGATAAGAAGGGCAAAAGGTTTTTTGAATAATCTTCAGCCTGAAGTGGAAGCAGCCGATCTTGAACTGCAGATAACAGCACAGGAAGGAGTGGTGGTAAAAGCTGAAAAGAAGCTGAAGAATTTAAAAGATGATAAGAGTGATATGGAGAAAAAGATCCAGAAGCTCCAGGATGATATAAAGAAAAATGAAAAGGACCAGGAGGATGCGCAAAAAGATATAGAGAATCAGAAACTCAATCTCGAAGGTTTAAGGGGTAAACGTAAGAGTTCGATCTGATCATTGTGGGGGACCAAATCTTGTATCGCGGATAAAGGATGAATCGGTTAATGTTCGCAGGAACAGGGAAAGCTCAGTGGCCTGTGTATTCGTCAAAGAAATCCCATTTGTCAATAGAGGATCCAGTGTAGCACCCGGCTGCACACCGGTACGGTAATGATTGATGCATTGTGCCAATGTATTGAAACGCCCGTCATGCATATAATTAGAGCTGATATAAACATTGCGAAGCGTAGGCACTTTGAATTTTAATGAATCTTCTCTTGCGGCGGTTATCCGCATTCTTCCATAGTCATTCAGGTTATTATCTACAGGTAGGCCGATATTCCTGAAACTATAATCGGTGAAGAGTGGTTCAGGATGGCAGGTGGCGCAATGTGCTTTGAACAGCTGGTAACCGTTCTCTTCCTGTATCGTAAACGTTGCTTCTCCTTTTTTATAGCGATCATATTTTGAATTGGCCGATGTCATGTAGCCGGTGAACTGGGCCAATGCATGTAATATTAATTGCGAAGTGATCTTTTCGGAAAGAAAAGCACGGCGGAAAAGTGTTTTGTAGGCGGGGTCATCTTCAATTTTACGAACAACTCTGGGTAATGTTTCACCCATTTCGGTATGACCGGTGATCGGGTGTTTGGCTTCATCTTTTAAAGAAACAAATTCACCATCCCAATGAAAGCTCGTATTCCATGCGAGGTTGAACAACACCGGCGCATTGCGAAGTGTATGCGAGTTAAAAACACCATGACTCCTGTCATGTTCATACGTGCCAAAGCCGGCTATTTGCTGATGACAGGAAGAGCAGGGATGCATTCCATCAATAGAAAGACGACCATCATAAAAAAGCTTTCTTCCCAATTCAAAACCTGCTTTGGAAAGCGAGTTGTCGTCGAATGTATAAACAGGAGGGGGAAAGCCGTCGGGTATCACCTGTGTGAGTTCATCATCGATCCCATCGTCGGGTTTTTTGCAGGCGCCGATCAAATAAGAAAACAAAATAGCCACACTGCTCAGTACAACTATGGTCAGGATCGTTTTTCGCACAGGACTGTAATTTACTAATAATTGTTGTCCCTGATCTTTTGGCGCCCACTCTTAATATCGCTTTTACGTTTCTTTGACTCCAGTCTTTTTTCTTTGGAAGCTTTGCTGGCTTTAGTGGCAATACGGGGTTTCTTTTTTTCTAACGCCTCTCGCAGCAGCTCGTAGAATTTCTTTATCACTTCTTCTTTGTTGGCCAATTGTGTGCGGTGAGTTTGCGATCTCACTTGCAGGTAGCCTTCACTGTTGAGGCGGTGGGAGAGTTTTTCTTTTAATAGTTCTTTTTGGTCTGCTGAAAATAAAGTTGATGATACTATATGCCAGGAACCGATCACGGCAGTTTCCACTTTGTTCACGTTTTGT
>DASVNY010000296.1:0-1586 GCA_036383615.1 Chitinophagaceae bacterium | reverse complement strand
CACTATATCACCAACCATTCCCCTGCGGGCGGCGGGGCCGTTGAGGCAAACAATACCTGAGCCTCTTTTGCCTTTTATTACATAAGTCTCGAGTCTTTCACCATTATTTACGTTTACCACCTGCACTTTTTCGTTCTCGATAAGATTAGCGGCATCCATCAGGTCCTCATCCAATGTAAGACTGCCAACATAGTTCAAATTTGCTTCCGTGATAGTGGCCCGGTGGATCTTTGATTTTAATACTTCTATTTCCATAAAGCAAAATTAAGAACCAAAAGGTTTTTCTTGTTATATGAAAACATTATTCCTTTATTTTTAGCGCTTATTTGGTAAAATGAAAAAGGGAAGAAACATCTTGTTTGTGCTGATGCTTTGTACAGCGGTTGTTTATTCCAATCATTTTGACAATTCTTTTCATTTCGATGATTCGCATACTATCGTCAATAATCTCAGTATAAGAGAGCTTGCTATTCCAAAATTCTTCAGGGATGGTTCAACATTCAGTTCTTTACCTGCCAACCAGTCATACAGACCGGTAGTTACTACTTTAAATGCCATTGATTACTCTTTAGGCGGAAACAACAATACATTTTGGTTTCATCTATCCATCTTCGCCAGTTTTTTATTAGCCGGGGTCCTGCTTTTTATTTTTCTTCTTCATTTGCTTAATAAAATACCGGGAGGAAGGTTTAACACGGAGATCGCTTTATTTATTAACGGTTGGTTCTGGCTTCATCCTGCCAATGCAGAAACGATCAATTATATCATTGCCCGTTCTGATTCATTTTCTACCTGCATGGTGCTGCTTGCATTGGTGATGTATTGTTGCTGGCCATTTGCCAAACGCTTTTTTTTATACTTAATACCCTTTATTATCGGTTTCCTCGCCAAGGAAACAGCCATCATGTTTTTGCCATTGTTATTTTTCTATGAGCTCTTTTTTGGAGAAAAGGATGTGAACGCAGCTGTGAAGCGTTTGATAGTTCCTATGCTGGTATCGGCAGGACTTCTCTTTTTATATAAGCAAATGTTGCCGGGCTCATGGCAGGCGGGGGGCGATTATACTAAAACCGGTTATTGGATGACACAGCCTTTTGCTGTTTTTCACTATGTCTGCAACTTTTTTCTCCCGGTGAATTTGGTTGCCGATACAGATTGGAAGATCATCACATCAATGTCAGATACCAGGTTTTTGACAGGAACAGCTTGCCTTTTTCTGCTAATGATAGTTGGACTGATCTTCTCGTTCAAACCCCAACTTCGTCTTGCTGGCTTTGGTATCATTTGGTTTTTATTGACGCTTTTGCCAACCAGTGTCATTCCATTGGCAGAGCTTACCAATGACCATCGCACATTTTTTCCTTATATCGGGTTATTCATTGCGGTAGCAAGCATTTTGCAATGGATAGTGAGCAAGAAGGTGCGGGCATTTGAAAACAAGCAGATCATATTATTCCTGCAGGTTGCGGCGCTTGTATTTTTTGGCTGGCTTGCTCTTGCTACCTGGCAACGAAATAAAGTGTGGCACTCAGAATATAGTTTATGGAAAGAAGTAACAATCAAAGCTCCCGGAAATGGTAGAGGCT
>DASVNY010000295.1:0-2579 GCA_036383615.1 Chitinophagaceae bacterium | reverse complement strand
CCGGCCATGGTCCTTTTCTTTTAGAAACTGATTCAACGAAGAAATGCAGGAATAGAAACAATAGCAGCATGGCACTGATCCGCAGCACAATGGTCAGCATGTTATTATAAGGAACGGCGCCCGATGCTTTCTTTTCCAAATGAAAAAGCGTTTTGCCCGATAAAGAGAGAATAGGGAAATTCTGGGCTGTATCACTTATCACGACTCTTTGTTCTGCTGTTTTGCTATAGGCAAATTGCTTGGGGAGATAAGCATTCTCAATAAAAAACTGTGACCTGACAGGAATGAGCGCAAACGCCAGGATACTATCTTCTATTCCCCGGAGTGAAATAGTTTCTTTCACGGCAACATAAAACCCGTTGCTTAAGTGTTCGAAGTATTCCCCATCTTCTTTTGCAAAAATATCCAGCGGTGGCACAGCGGCGTGATCACTCCATGATTTCATTTGCACGCGGCCAAATGCATCAGCGGTATAAAGAAAGGTTGTATATTTTTTGTGAGTGAGTTCTTCCAATTCGGGTAAAGTCTCCTGCTTCAGGATCAAGCGGCGTATAAAGGCAGTATCAGTCAAAAACCTGTCGAAACTTTTTTGCTGATCGGTAATATAGTTTTCGAGCAGTCTTGCTTCCCTTGCAACGGATGACCGGTGAGTATAAAGCTTGTTGAAAATAAAAGAGAAAGCAAATAGTAATGCCGCCAGTATAGCCAGGCCGTACTTGCTCAGGAAAATATTTCTAAAAGATGGCTTCACTGATTTCGCTGTTGTTTAATGCTGTTCCAGATATCATCCATCTCCTGCAAGCTCATTTGCCGGAGATCCTTGCCAGTACTCATTGCCTGCTGTTCCATTTGTGTGAACCGGTGGATGAATTTCTTATTGGTTCGTTCCAGTGCGTTTTCGGCGTCTATCCGCAAAAACCGTGCATAATTGACCATTGAAAAGACCAGGTCGCCAAACTCCTCCTCAATTTTTTCCTGTTCTTGCTCCTCAATGGCTGCTTTCAGCTCTGCTGTTTCCTCTTCCACTTTCTCCCAAACCTGCTCCTTGTTCTCCCATTCAAAGCCTACTTGTTTTGCTTTTTCCTGCAGGCGCATGGCTTTTACCAAAGCCGGCAATGAACCCGGCACTCCACCCAAAACCGATGTCTTTCCTTCTTTTATTTTCAGTTTTTCCCAATTACGCTTTACATCGTCTTCATTCTCCACTTTCACATCCCCATAAATATGCGGGTGCCTGGCGATCAGTTTGTCGCAAATGCCATCGATCACCTCTTTCAATTCAAATTGTTTTTGTTCGCTCCCGATCCTGGCATAAAAAACAATATGCAATAAAAGATCACCCAACTCTTCCTTGATCCCTTTCCAATCATTTTCAGTGATGGCATCGGCCAATTCATATGTTTCTTCGATCGTCATTTGCCGTAACGACCCGATGGTTTGTTTTTTATCCCAGGGGCATTTTTCCCGTAGTTCATCCATGATACTCACTAACCGGAGAAAAGATTCATTCGTTGAATTCATAATTATAACATTAAAGCGTAACAGCTGAAAAGAACATAAACAGGGCAAACAACACGATCATCATTATAAATGAAAAAACAGCCAGCAAAATAAATTTCAAAAAGGTTTTGAATCTTCTTTGCCCATAAAAAACCCTCATCCCTTTATATAAATAAAACAACAATAGAACAAAAAGCAGGAACAGCACCCAATTTAAAATATCCCATCCCGTAGAAACCTGTAGTTTACCTATTGCGAACACCAGCAACAAAAGAATGAAGCTAAAAATGTAGAGGTGTATGGTAAATACGCCGTGATCGGCAAAATAGAAGTCCCTACGTCTTCTATATAACAGTTTTAAAAGCAGGGCAAACAAAGGCAGGGAAACAAAAAGCATATAAGGCAGGTTATGCAGGATGCTATTAGTTAGTTTTTCAAACGCACTCTTAGGGTCATACCGATATTTGTCACTGAGACTAAACTCTTTTTTGACAAGCCTCCTGGTAAACCAATTGTCTCTTTTAGAAGAAGGTAATAGTTGCTGTGCAGAATCATATTCGTTGAACCGGTCAAACCTGCTAAGCTGGCCACTGATATTTAGTATAAACAGTCTCGCTCCCAATTCTTCAAAGTCCTTTGTTGATATAGCTTTTGTTGTATCCCGGAGTTCCTCCAGCTTTTTTATTTTTTGCTGCCATGTTCCATCCTTAATATACTTAACGCTATCCCTGTTGAACTTTTTCTCAATATCCGCCAGTTCATCCAATCTCTCGGTCCCCGTCAGTTGTTCCGGGGTATTCATTCTTACGCTGTTCTTCGGAGCAAAAACACTAAAGAAAAGTAAAAAGAACAGGGCCGATGTGAACACATACATCCTTATAGGATGCAAATACTTCTTTCTTCTGCCCAGCATATACTCCTTAGAAAGAAATCCTGGTTTGAAGAGCAGGTCCTTGAGGGTAGTAAAAAAGCTGCTGTCGAAATGTGTGATATCATAAAAAAAGTGGGTGAACATGTGCCAAAAAGTTTCTTTAGGCACAACATTCTCCTGTCCGCACACATGACAATAGCGGCCCTGC
>DASVNY010000294.1:0-1648 GCA_036383615.1 Chitinophagaceae bacterium | reverse complement strand
GAAGTAGTTTTAAATACCAGCGCATCATCACCGCTCACTACATCACAATTGCGGATGTTTACATCCTGGCAACCGTCAATACCAATACCGTCATTGTGAGCAACACCCACACTTACGATCTTAACGTTATCAATTGTAATATTCTTTGATTGGGAATAATGGGAGGTCCATGCGGCTGCATAATTCAATGTAATATCCTTTACTGTCACTCCAGTGCAGCGAACAATGCGAAGAAGAAAAGGGCGACGACCCCAACGTTGTCCTTCTGGTCTTGTATCTTTTAATATATGTTCTGCCTTTAGTTTTGATCCTTGTCCGTCGATAGCCCCCTTCCCTTCAATAGTAATATTTTTTGCATCCACTGCTACCAGCAGTGCCCAGCCAACATCAATTCCCAATCCCTCGGTAAAAGGATCGAGATTTCGATACTGATCAATATCTGTGGTGCCGAGGAGTCGTGCATCTTTTTCAAGATGGAGAGTGACATTATCTTTTAACTCGATCGTAGCCGATAAATAAATACCCGGCGGAAATATCACTTTGCCTCCACCACCCGCGCTGCAGGCATCAATTGCTTTTTGTATAAAAACCGTATTGAGCGTTTTGCCATCACCAACAGCGCCATAGCTGGTAATGTCATAGTCAGTTGCCGCAGTGATCAAATTCACTGCAAGCAATAAGGATAGAAATGCAGTTCTTTTCATGATATAGCAAACATGTTCAACGGCGTGATCAATCTAATTCGCCGGCTTTCATCTTATCTTTTGGCTGTGAGGTTACATTCTCCACCTTACCCTTCACCTCTACTTTTATTACTGTTGCATTCTCATCCAATGATTTCTGCGGAACAGCAATTACGATCCCATCTGCACTCTTTTCCGTTTTAAGAACATTGTTATTCGCCAGTAATTTGGCCGATACCACTTCATTCTTCAAACCAGGAATTGACAATTTGCCATCCTTCGGCCATTCAAAAACTGAGAAATAAAGAATCGTATTCTTTCCGCTTTCATTACGGGTGCAACGTCCCCAGGGAAATAAACCAAACGGGCTTGCTTTGGTATTATATATCGACTCGCCATTTACTTTCATCCATGCTCCCATTGCTTTCAGCAGGTCAATACTTTCCTGGGGGAATGTGCCATCTGCTTTAGGGCCTACATTCAACAAATAGTTTCCACCTTTTGATGCAATGTCAACCGTATTTTGAACCAGGGTCTTTAAACTTTTCCAGTTATTCGCATAGCTCTTATAACCCCAGGTTTCATTCATCGTCATGCAGGTTTCCCAATCTTTTCCATCCAGTTCACTCAAATTAGGAATGTGCTGTTCAGGAGTTTTGTAATCACCCGGGTAATTAGGGCGTTTTAATCTATCGTTAGTGATAATGTTAGGCTGCATTTTTAATAATGCATTTAACTTCTCAGCATACTCATCCGTCATGCCTGTTGGTGTATCCCACCAAAGGATCGCAACATCGCCATAGTTTGTAAGCAACTCCTACACCTGTGGCACGGCTACTTCATCAATGTATTGCGACATTGTCTTAGTCGTTTGCGCTGGGTCCCAGTGACCGCTATTGGCACTAGTGTATGCATCGATCTTTGCAGAATCAGGATTTGCCCAACCTTCACTGGCAACTTTACGA
>DASVNY010000293.1:0-4778 GCA_036383615.1 Chitinophagaceae bacterium | reverse complement strand
AAAAGGGTTGATGAACTAAAAATAATTTGTTTCATCAACCCTGGAAAACTTTTTACATGAGTGGCCTCAATCCTCGTCGTCCTCTTCGTAATAGGCATCTTCGCTGCTTTTATAGTGCTCTTCCCATGCTTTCACGGCCTCGTCACTCAGGCATTCGATGATGTCGGTGAGTACATCTTTCTTTAATTTCCACTCTGTCTGCGTCGGATCATCAAAGCGTTGAATAAACAAACAATGATCCGATTCCACCGCCACTTTTATAAGTGTAATAGGTGATTCTTCTGTTTCTTTTACCAGGTAGTAACATCCGGTTTCCAGCAAGTCGTACGTGTACATAGATCCTCCCTTTTTTGAAAGTTCTTTAAATCATTTTTCGGGTCAATAAGCCAGTCTGAAATGGGATAGTAAGCTCAGAATTCAATGGAACTTAGTGAAGCCGTAATGGCTGAAATTTGATGGGTTAGGAGCACAGGCCAAAATTAGTAGTTTGGAAAATATAGTCCGGGTAAAATTTTAGTTAAGAGGATAAAATTATCTTGATTTTCATCTAAGTCGCAGACGTTCAAATATTTATATCCGGAGGTTTAACCCCTTATTGACAGCGGATTGAACCCGCATACCGCCATACCGACTCAATTACTTTGTCCGGAACATTGATCTGCTCCTTGCTTTCCTTGAATGCGGTTTCCACAATCCTTCGATTTATTTTCTCATTAAAATCTTCAAAGTTCTTATTGATATTGCCATTTGCTTTTTGATTCATATCCCAAACTTTGGAAACAGGCTTGCAACTAAGATCAAAGGATGAAAAACTAACTTGTTTTACTTCATTAAAGCGATTCGTTTTAAAATGGATTGTTTTGTTGGTAATATCATACACGATGCTCCATTTTGTAAAATTTCCTTGGGCCACTTCTGCCAGCATATCAAAAGCATAATCAGTTATTGGGCGATCAACTGTAGTGGTTTCAAATTTATTAAGCATAGTGCAGGCTTTGTGAAATCGTTCCAGGGAATTATTACTCCCGATATAAGAACTATGCAGTGCTTTCTTGTAAGTATCATTAGTCAGAACAGCTAAAGGCAGATCCTTGCCTGTATGCAGCACCATTTTTCCTTCCAAAAATTCAATCGTGGCGGCATTTCCCTTAGCGTCTGCTATGAGGTAATGAAGCGGAGCGTTCCCGGTACCCGCTATCCTTATTTTTTTATCGGTAGCGATCACCTCTTCAATAGTAGCACAATTGTCGAGCTGGTATTGCACCCATTGCAATACATCTACAGCGGGCCGGCTATCCGCTTTGGGATATTTTGTTTCATCAAGCCACATTAGTTCTACCACCAATCCCTTTTCATTCATCCCTCCTGTTGGAAATTCTTTTCCATATTGATTAAATGTGATGCTGCCATACTGTGATACCCAGTTAATGGTTCCTCCACCGGCTGTTTTCATCGAGGTTTTTGACAGGCCTCGAAGGTTCGTGCAAACCATTCCTGCATCGGTTACCCAATCATAGTTGCGGCCAAAGACCATTTGCCCGTTCTTATTGATAAAAAAAGTAGTGCAGGCTGTTGCCGAGTAATAAGCGGTCAACAGCAATAAACTGAATATTTTTTCATAATAGTTGAGAGGTAAATATAAAAATCCCTCCGCTCTGTATGAGTGAAGGGATTTTTGAAAACACGGCAAACTAACTGAACAGGCAGCTTCTCTTGCACTCTTTTTTCTTTTCCGCTTTTTTTTCAACAACCTGTTTGTCAGTTTTACGGCTGCTGAAGCTGGCAAAGGCAATGGCCGTGACACCGCCCAATAATGCCAAACCGATGACCAATTTTTTCATGACCGTATTTTTTAGTTACAGTAATTTACATTTTTCCTCCGAAGCAGTGCGGGAAAATTAGACGAACGGTCATTTTTCTTATACGGCAGTGTAAAGAATGGTAACCGAATACTTGGATACTAAGCAAAAAGGCAACATGGCTTGTTTTTGGTAAGAGCAAAGAACAGGGGTTTATGAAATTTCTGTTGAAGAACGAGCAACCACACGATGTATTCTACCCGTTTTTAACTATATTAGATAACTCAAGGCTCGGGTATGAAACTGCTGCTTACTATCATATTCTTTTCATGTGCCCTGTTTTCCGAGGCACAAAATTTAAAAAACAAAAAACAAAAGGGGTATGGCCAGATGGCGTTTAGCCTATATGGCAGCGATGAGGTGTTTGCATCACCAGGTTTGAGTTTTGGTGCAGGTGCCTTATTGGGAAATAATATTACAACGGGCGTTGGGTTTGATATTTACATGTTCAATAAATTCAACAAAGAAGGTTTGCGTTTTTCACAGGCTTATGCAGATTTCAGGGCCTACTATGCAGGTTTGGAGAAAGCCGGTCCTTATATCGCTTTTCAGCCAGGTGTTGTGTTATTGAAAAAAGAAGCGATCTCGAAAGTGAAAGCAGGTTTTTCTATGAACCTGATGGGCGGATTTTTTGTAAGGATAAGTAAACAAACCGGCGTCACCGGTTCATTGGGTTATGGATTGCTTACCTACCAGGAGGAAGGAATAGAAAAAAGAAGACACGGTGTAAAATTCAATGTTGGTTTTTGTTTTTGAGTGAATAAATCCCAAAATGAAAAGTTCCTGTCTTAGTGCAGGGACTTTTTTTATGATCCGCCGCTAAGTTTTTTGTATCGCAATGAATACGCCATGAAACGCAAGGGCCGCAAAGAGACTTGCGAAGTAAGGTCCTGGAGTGAACAGGTGCAATTAATAACGGCTGCTCAATATCCGGTAAAAAGAATAGGAAGCTAATAAAGCGGTTCCCCCAATGATCCACCATAACACATTGAACCCTGCCCGGTCGGCAACCTGAGCTCCTAATAATGGTCCTAAACATTGAGCCGCTGACCAGGCCATTGTATATAGTGCTGCATATTGTCCCCGGTTAGTAGTTTATGTGCGACTGATCCAGTAAGTATTCATAAAGGGCATGGAGAATATTTCACCAAAGGTTACCACGACGATTATAACAAATGCCATGGCGGCCCCGATACCGGGAATATTCATTAGTAGAAAAGAAAGAGCTACCAGTCCTACACCCAATGCGATAAGCATTGCATTTTTGCCCTTATGTTCCATTTTATACACGATGATCATTTCTACCAAAGCAATGATGATACCATTGGCCGACATGATCAACCCGATAAACGTTGTTGACAAATGCAATTCTTTCTCAAAAAAAACAGGCACATTGTTAAACAACTGGAAGAAACAAGCTGCAAACAGCATCGTCACCGTTACGAAAACGAGATAAGTCTTGTCTTTATAAGCAGAAATAGCCGGAGGCGCAGCGGCATCTTTATTATGAACAGGTTTATAATTGGTTGGCCTCAGGAAGAACCACATTGTTACTGCGGCAGCGATATTAGTAAACCCATCTACCCAAAACAATAGTTCATATTTATAGTCAGCGATCACACCACCCATGGCCACACCCAATGCCCAGCCAATATTAATAGCGAGCCGGTTTAATGCGTATGAACGGGTGAGGTTTTCTTTTTTACTGTAAAAGGCAATAGCCGTAGAGTTAGCAGGACGAAAGGATTCATTTACAAAACTCACAGCAAAAGTGAAGAAACAAATAAGCGGAAAGCTTTTCATTTGTCCCAATACGATGAATAGAATGCCACCTCCGATAAGCGCCATTAATTGCACCGGGTAGAAACCTATTTTATCTGTCATTCTTCCACCCAGCCAGGCGCCACTAAAAGCGCCTGCTCCGAATAAACCAGCTACAAAACCTGCTTTGCCAATACTGTATCCCATTTCGTCACTCGTGAGATAAATGGTCATGAATGGAACCACCATCGTGCCGCTGCGGTTGATCAGCATGATCAGTGACAGGAGCCAGGTTTCTTTTGATAAACCTGAATAAGCATTTCGATATGTTCTTGCAGTGGCGGTAAGCATGTAAGCTGGCAAAAATACCAGAATGCTTATAGACTGCTATTCCCGAAATGGGTGAATGGTAGATTTTTTTAAAGAATTTTAGATATTTTCAGGGCAAATTTTACCATCATGAAAAAACTTTTCCTGTTATCTGCTGTAGTAGTTACTGTGTTTTTCCTTGCGAATTGTGGTTCTTCGAAGAAGGCAGCTTCAGCAGCGCCGGCCAAGCTGACCTATGAAGGCACTATGCAAACTGCTATCATGAACTATTGCTCTCCCTGCCATATCCCATCTAAAGGTGGAAATAAAAAGGCTTATGATAATTATGCTAACGTAAAAGCCGATATTGATGAGATCATCCGTCGTATAGAACTTAACCCGGGTGAAAGAGGATTTATGCCTTTCAGAAAACAGGCCAAGCTCGCCGATACCACTATTGCTGTGTTCAAACAGTGGAAAGCGGATGGCATGCTGATGAACTAATATCTTACCACCGTGCCACGGCTAAAAACACAACTATGATCACAGTTGCTGATATACTCGGAAGAAAACCACCCCTATTCAATACAATCGAGCCTGATGCCTTGGTTATCGATGCATTGACGATGCTTAATTCGGTTAACCTGAGCTACCTGGTGGTGATGGAAGATGATGCCTATAAAGGTATTTTCTGCGAGAGAGATTATTGCCGGAACGTGATACTAAAGAATCGTTCCAGTCGCGATACCGATGTCAGCGAAGTAATGACCATTGATCTTCCGATGGTACAACTTACCGATACCGCCGAACATTGCATGGAAGAAATGAGCCTGCACAAAACCCGTTACC
>DASVNY010000292.1:0-3029 GCA_036383615.1 Chitinophagaceae bacterium | reverse complement strand
TCAAAAACAGCCATTGTGATAGGCAGCGGTTTTGCTGGCTTGTCTGCTGCATCTTTTTTGGCTAAAGAAGGATGGAGCGTTACTGTGATCGAAAAGAATGATACCCCGGGTGGGCGGGCCCGCCAGTTGAAAGAGCAGGGATTTAGTTTTGATATGGGCCCAAGCTTTTACTGGATGCCCGATGTGTTTGAACGTTACTTCTCGCAATTCGGAAAAAAGGTTTCCGATTATTATACACTTCATCGTCTCGATCCTTCCTATCGTATTTATTGGAATGATGATTTTACCGATGTTCCCGCCGGCTTCAATGAATTAAAAAAAATAGCTGAAAGAATAGAACCCGGTAGTGCAGCAAAGCTTGAAGCTTATCTTAAAGAAGCTGCTTACAAGTATAATGTCGGCATCAATAAACTGGTGTACAAACCCGGCCAGTCATTGACTGAATTCATGGATTGGCAAACGATCTCCGGCATTTTCAAGCTGGATGTATTCACTTCTATTCAAAAGCATATCCGCAAATACTTCAAGCATCCAAAGCTGCAACAGCTGATGGAATTTCCTGTTTTGTTCCTTGGCGCATTGCCAAAAGACACCCCGGCTTTATACAGTTTGATGAATTATGCCGACATAAAAGGCGGCACCTGGTATCCCGAAGGGGGAATGTATGCAGTGGTGCAAGGGATGTATAGCCTGGCAAAAGAATTAGGGGTTAACTTTTGTTTTTCGGAACAAGTAGAAGAGATGATTACAGAAGGATCTTTGATCAGAAAAGTTATTACAGATAAGCATATTTACCAGGCTGACGTTGTAGTAAGCGGCGCCGATTACCAGTTTACTGAAAAAAAGTTATTAACAAAAAAGCATAGAAATTATTCCGATTCTTATTGGGAAAAGCGGGTGATGGCGCCGTCCTGTTTAATATATTATGTCGGGCTCAACAAGAAACTTAGACAGGCAACACATCATTCACTGTTTTTTGATGTTCCGTTTGAACAACATGGGATCGAGATATACAAAACACAGCAATGGCCCACTGAACCTTTATTTTATGTAAGCGTTTCTTCTGTAACAGATGATGCGACAGCTCCGCCTGGATGTGAGAACCTTGTTTTTTTGATTCCTGTTGCATCGGGATTGACAGGCGATACTGCAGAACTGAGAGAAATGTATTTTGAAAAGATCGTGCGGCGAATGGAAAAACATATTGGCGAGTCAATTGCGGATGCAGTAGTATATAAAAAAACTTATTCGGTAAGCGATTTCGTATATGATTATAATTCGTACAAAGGGAATGCTTATGGTTTGGCCAATACATTAAGGCAAACGGCCATTTTCAGACCTTCCTGTAGAAATAGAAAACTAAGAAACCTATTCTATACCGGGCAGCTAACGGTTCCGGGCCCGGGAGTTCCGCCGAGTCTGATCAGTGGCGAAGTGGTGGCAAAACAAGTGATAAAAGCGATTGGTTAATTGTTAACTTAGAAATATGCTTCATTTGTTCCATAGTTCCAGCGAAGATTGCAGCCGTATGGTGACGAAAACCTACAGCACATCTTTTTATTCAGCGATCAGATTATTGCACGAAGATCTGCGGGCACCGATCTGCAATATTTATTCCTTCGTTCGTTTTGCGGATGAGATCGTTGACACTTTTCATGAGCATGATAAAACTTATTTGCTGTCGCAATTCAAAAGAGATACTTATGATGCTATTGAAAGGGGCATAAGCCTGAATCCTGTGCTGCATAGTTTTCAGCGAACAGTAAACGAGTACGAGATCGACCTGGAACTGGTAGAAGCTTTTTTTCAAAGTATGGAAATGGACCTGTCGGTCAGGGTTTATGATTGTAAAACTTACAGGGAATATGTTTATGGTTCAGCCGAGGTGGTGGGTTTAATGTGTTTGCATGTTTTTTGCGAAAGAGATAAGAGGCTGTACGAAGAACTGAAAGCTGCTGCGAGGGCGTTGGGGGCGGCTTTTCAAAAAGTGAATTTTTTGAGGGATATAAAAGCTGATTACAGCGGTTTGTCAAGAATGTATTTCCCCGCATGTGATTTCAACAATTTTACAGAAGAGGATAAGGGAAAGATAGAAGAAGAGATTAGTGCGGATTTTAAAAAAGCATATGGAGGCATACTTCATTTGCCAGTGAAAGCAAGGTTTGGCGTGTATGTTGCGTATAAGTATTATTTCTCCCTTTTCAGGAAGATAATGAAATTGCGTCCTGAAAAAGTGCTGGAGAAACGTACCAGGATACCCGATTTCTATAAAACAATGATAATTGTAAGAGCAGGCTTAAAAAATCAATTGAGATTAATTTAATGGAGCAATACGTAATACAGGTTAATGAGTATGATGAAGTGGTTGGCGTGATCGAAAAAATGGAAGCGCATAAGTCCGGAACCCTGCACAGGGCTTTCAGTGTTTTTATTTTCAATAGTAAGGGTGAAATGCTTTTGCAACAAAGAGCGATGAATAAATATCATAGCGCGGGGCTGTGGTCAAATGCATGTTGCAGTCATCCAAAACCGGGAGAAGAAACATTACCGGCAGCGAAGAAAAGACTAAAGGAAGAAATGGGTTTTGAAACAGCGCTTACCAGGCTTTATACGCTGCTGTATAAAGCAGCTTTTGATAATGGATTAACAGAACATGAATTTGATCATGTGTTTGTAGGAGAATATGACGGAGACATTACCTTCAACAAAGAAGAGGTAATGAACTATAATTATACGGGTATGAAAAGGATCAGGGAGGAGTTAGGGATAGAACCCGAAAAATATTCCGCGTGGTTCAAGCTGATCTTTCCACGGGTAGAGGAATGGTGGAAAGAGAAGTATTCGACATCATCAGTTAAACAGGTTTAGTATTCATGCAAGTCGTGTTTTTTATAGGAGTGTTGCTGATCACCTTCCTGCTAATGGAAGGAGTGACCTGGCTCACGCATAAATATGTGATGCATGGGTTTCTCTGGTATTTGCATAAGGACCATCACCAGGTTGAGCCTGGGTTCTTTGAAAAGAATGAT
>DASVNY010000291.1:0-3733 GCA_036383615.1 Chitinophagaceae bacterium | reverse complement strand
CGGATAAACCTATTTCTTTTCCTGCGGCAATGTATTCTGAAGAGGCGTTACTTCATATCCCTCTTTTTTCAGCAGATCAATAACTCCATTTTCACCTGGTAAGTGCCCGGCGCCTACTGCCAGTATCAGTGATTTTTCTTTCAGCAGTTGCTTTAATGCTGCTACCCAATTTCGATTGCGGTTATACAACAAGAGATCGCCGTAGGAGGTCATAAACTCAGGCGCCATGACGAACATTATTTTGTTCAGTGAGTCGAGGTTCTGGCTTGTATATAATTTATTAAAGCCCATCAGTCTCTCTTTCTCCGTTTTTAGTCCTCCTGGTTTGCGAAGACTATCAATATAAATCACCAGTTCCTTTGCCTGTGCTGCATAGGGAATGCTATCCATAATACGCAACTGGTAATCCAGCGTTTCGATACCGAACGTCTTTTTCTTGTATTCTTTTGCTACAACCGTGATCGCATCCTCGATACCGGTTGATGCCCCGCAATCCTGTAATTCCTGGGACAGCATTGTAGCGGTAAGAATAGGTAGATAAGTTAGCATCTCGGAATAGATCATATTGTAACCTGTTCCTTTTACATAGTCTTTGAGATTAGCGAGATCAGATTCACTTAAAAGATCATCAAGGGTTGTATCTCCTCTCATTTTCATTCTTTTCATCGATTCCATCATTTCCACGGGATCAGCATTAGCCAAATCAACTTCAAAATAGATAGCATCGGTTGCCTTAATGACTGATTCGAATTCCCGGCTTAAAACAGCATCTTCCTTACAAAGAATATGCATGGTGCCATACAGGTATGATGGCTTTTCGAGGCCATTGCCGCTTATCTTCCATAAAAGGCTGTTGCCATTTGTCGCAGGCTGGATCTCTTTATCCTTTTGCTTACAGGAAAAAAGGATACACAATAGTAAAACGGGGGTGTAAATAATTCGGTTCATAATAGTGAAGTAATATTACAAAAAGCCGGTTACTTAAGATTTTTGATTTTGGATCAGGGGCAGTATGACAAACATATCCGAAAATCAAAAATCTAAATGCTAAAATCTAAAATTCAATATATTCGTAGAAATCAATTTGCATGGGGGCTTCCTCACTGATTGTTTTGATCATTGCTGCCATCGCCTTTGCCGGTATAGCCATTCTTGTCTCCAAATTTGTTCTGAAAGCTACTACCAACAAACAAAAGGCCGAGCCATACGAGTGTGGTGTTCCCACGCAAGGCAAAACATGGATACAACTGAATGTTGGTTATTATTTATTCGCACTGATCTTCCTGATATTTGATGTGGAGTTGGTTTTTTTATACCCATGGGCCGTTGTGGCAAAAAAATTGGGGTGGATAGCATTAATAGAGATCGTTGTTTTTCTCTTTATACTTTTCATCGGCTTTTTATATGCACATAAAAAAGGAGCATTAAAATGGATGTAAAGCAACCTGCACAATCATCGACTTTTCCGGGGCAGGTTCACGAAACTCCCGGCGGCGGAGTTGTTTTAAGCAAACTCGACGACATCATCAACTGGGCACGATCAAATTCATTGTGGCCGCTCACCTTCGCTACCAGTTGTTGCGGTATTGAAATGATGGCTACCGCATCGGCTAAATATGATTTCTCCCGTTTTGGCTTTGAAGTAGCAAGGGCCACACCCCGCCAGGCCGATGTGATCATTATTGCGGGAACGATCGTGAACAAGATGGCGCCGGTATTAAAAAGATTATATGACCAGATGGCCGATCCGAAATATGTGATCGCCATGGGAGCCTGTGCCATCAGCGGCGGGCCTTTTTTCTATAATACTTATTCGGTGGTTAAAGGCGCGGATCATGTGATACCGGTTGATGTGTATGTGGCAGGCTGCCCACCCCGCCCCGAAGCATTATTACATGCATTGATAACATTGCAGCAAAAAATAAAAAGCGGATTGACAAGGGAGCAGATAAAAGAAACCATGAACCCAGGGCCATGACAAGCGAAGATTTAAAAATAAAACTATCCGAACTACATCCCTCCGTCACTTATGAAGAAGGCGGCGAATGGCTCAATATGAATATCGGGCCGGCAGAATGGTTGGCATTCACCCAACAATTGCGAAACGATCCCTCGCTACAATTCGATTATCTTTTTTGTCTTACCTGTATTGACTGGAAGACGCATTTAACGATGGTCTATCATTTTTCATCGACCATTTTCAGGCATAATATTGTAGTAAAGGTGAAGCTTGACAGGAATAACCCGGAAATAGAAACAGTATCTCATACGTGGAGAACGGCGGATTTTCATGAACGCGAAGTATATGAAATGTTTGGCGTGAACTTTCTCCATCATCCCGATCTGCGTTTGCTGATCTTACCGGATGGCTGGGAAGGAAAGAACCCGTTGAGGAAAGATTTTGAGGATCCTGTTAATATGATAAAGCTGTAGAACAGAAGAACAGATGAATATCCAACAGAGGAACAGATGAAGTTGGAGATTCATTCTAATTGAACATTCCTCTGTTCTGTTTAATCGTAATATGTATCGGCAGACAGATATATTAGAAGATAACCGCAGCTTGCCTGGTGAGGGTGAGTTCGTGATTAAGGTGGGGCCGCAGCACCCGGCCACGCATGGTGTGCTGCATTTGGTGATTACATTAAGCGGAGAGACGATCAAAAAAGTGGAGCCGCATCTTGGTTACATTCATCGCTCCATTGAAAAAATGTGTGAGAGTCTTAGTTATCGCCAATTTATTTATGTCACCAGCCGCATGGATTATTTGTCGGCTCATATAAATAATCATGCCTGTGCCTTATGCGTAGAAAAAGGTTTGCAGGTGGAGATACCTCCCAGGGCACAGGTGATAAGAGTGCTGATGGATGAGCTGACAAGAATCGCTTCACATGAATTATGGTGGGGAGCCATGGCCATGGATGTTGGCGCCTTCACTCCTTTCTTTCATGCATTCAGGGAAAGAGAATCGATCAATGACATTATGGAAGAGACCTGCGGCGCCAGGCTCACGATGAATTATATGGTGCCGGGTGGTGTGATGCATGACCTTCATCCCAATTTTCAAAGCAGGGTAAAAAGTTTTTTGCAGTTGTATAAAAGCAAGGTGCATGAGTATGATGAACTGGTAACTGGTAATGTGATCTTCCAGAACCGTATGAAGGGAGTTGGTTATTTATCAAAAGAAGATGCGATCTCTTATGGATGTACGGGCCCGACTGGAAGAGGTAGTGAGCTTAACTGTGATATAAGAAAGTTATATCCTTACGAGATCTATGACAAACTGGATTTTGATGAAGTGATCGAAACCGGTGGTGATTCCTTTGCCCGTTACATGGTAAGGATAAGAGAGATGCAGCAATCCATCCGTATCGTTGAACAATTGATCGATAATATTCCGGAAGGAGAATTCCAGGCAAAAACTAAAGCGGTATTGAAATTACCGAAAGGAGAATTTTATTCAAGAGTGGAAACGGCCCGGGGAGAATTAGGCGTGTATATAGTGAGTGAAGGCGGAACAACACCGTATCGAATTAAATTCCGTTCGCCCGGTTTTTCAAACTTATCCGTGTTGGACCATATTGCCCGGGGTAGCAAGATCGGCGACCTGATAGCAATGATGGGAACGTTGGACCTGGTGATACCGGATATTGACAGGTAATAGAAATGTAAAATATTAAATGTAGAATGTAAAATGAGAGCTGCAGTTTCTATTTAGATTCAATCATTTTAC
>DASVNY010000290.1:0-2110 GCA_036383615.1 Chitinophagaceae bacterium | reverse complement strand
TAAGATGATTTTCCAGCAAAGTTTTATAACGGAAAAAGACCTGCACTCTTTCTTTGATAGGAGTTTTGCTCCAGCCAGGAAATGCAGCCTTAGCGGCTTTCACTGCTGCATCAAGGTCATTATTGGTACTCATCGGTACGGTGGATAAGCGATTGCCGTCAACAGGTGAGATAACATCTAATGTTCGCTGTGATGTGGCATTTACAAATTGTCCGTTAATATAATTCTGGATCGGAGGGTATTTCATTTGACAATGGTTGAAACGTGACGAAAAAGATGGCAGAAATTGCCACTTATAAATATACTTAATTTAGCTTAGTTTGCAAGCTAAAGCATTCCGCTTCAATGACTCCTGAACGAAAAGAAAAATTGCTGAACGTTTTATCCAAAAGACAACCGGATATCACCGTTGTGCTGGAGAATGTTTTCGATCCTCATAATATCTCAGCGGTAATGCGAACCTGTGATGCAGTAGGTGTGCAGGAAATATTTATTCTCAATACTAAAATACCCCGTCATAAAAAATGGGGGCCAAGAAGCTCTTCCAGCGCTGCGAAATGGTTAACGGTTCACCAGTTTGAAAATATAGAAGAGTGTTTCTCATCATTACGACAACGTTATTCAAAAATTTTAACGACCCATTTAAGCGTTGATGCTGTAGGTTTATACGAGATTGACATGACGGAACCCATAGCGCTTGTTTTTGGCAATGAGCATAGCGGGGTGAGTGATGAGATACGGGAGTTGGCTGATGGAAATTTTGTCATCCCGCAGGTGGGGATTATCCGGTCGCTGAATATCAGCGTGGCCTGCGCAGTTACCTTGTATGAAGCTTTCCGGCAAAAGAATAATGCCGGGCATTACAACCGTGACATGATGGAGCACGTCATGAAGCAGCAGTTGTTGGAGGAGTGGAGCCTGAAAGATGAAGTGTAAATAACAATATTCAATACTAAATTATCAATATTCCATTTTCAATGAAGAAATATTTTTTAGCAGCAACCTTCTTACTTGCCTGTAGCCTGGCATTCAGCCAGGAGATCAAAAAAGTAAAGGCCACTGAACTACAGAAATTAATCGCGGAAAGCGATGGTCCTATGATCATAAACTTTTGGGCAAGCTGGTGTGTTCCCTGTGTTGAAGAGATCCCTTATTTTATTGAGGAGGCGAAAAAGCATGAGAAGGATGGCGTGAAGTTATTATTGGTAAGCCTGGATTTTGATGAACAGTATCCTGATGGGCTCAACAAATTCGCTCAGAAAAGAAAGATCACGGCCCCGATAGTTTGGCTGGATGAGACCAATGCTGATTATTTCTGCCCCAAAATTGATCCCAAATGGTCAGGTGCAATACCTTCCAGTTTATTTATCAATAATAAAACAGGCTATAGGAAATTTATTGAGGAGCAGCTTTCTCACGAACAGCTGAAAGAGAATATTGCAAAACTGATCGGTGGAAATTAAAGAAAGGCAATAAATGCCTTTCAGTGCCCGGACAGTTGTGTTCGGAACTTTCATAGTTAATTTTCATGGCTATACTTTCACCGGGATGTTAAGCAGTTTCTTCTGCTTCCCTTTGTTCTTTGGCCCTGACAACGAGGTATAAAAAATATACCACGGCACAAAGGCTCGTTACGGCAAGGATGATCCCCATTACACTTTTATACTGGATGCTTCTTGCCAGGCAATAACCTACTAACACAAGGAAACTAAAGATGATAAGTCGGTTGAGGAAGTTTCTTGATGTCATAAGCAAGCTGTTGGTCCCGCAGGGGAGATGTCGTATAGTTAAGAAGGGTACATAATTGAATATTGAAAATTGTTCGTTGAGCATTGAGCATTTTTCTTGCAACGATAAGAAAATGTTCAATGCTCAATATTCAATGTTCAATTTTCATTTGTTGCGTCCTTAACTTAATGACATCCCGCAGGCGGGGGTTAGAAAATCATGTGAACATTCTTGGGATGCAGCCTTTTTTCATTTCCATAAAGTATTTAAAAAAAGAACCCTGCCAGCCAGGCTAACAGGGTTGCACAAGTGTATTACGGTTTATCAGAGACGCTTGATACTGCAGCCTACTGATTTAGTTTTTTCAGGATCTATCTTTTTG
>DASVNY010000289.1:0-1623 GCA_036383615.1 Chitinophagaceae bacterium | reverse complement strand
AATAAGATCCGATGAACCAACACATCAGGATAACGACGGATAGGTGAAGTGAAATGGCAATAGTTCTCAAAACCCAATCCATAATGCCCGACATTCTCTGTCGTATATTTTGCTTTGGCCATTGTGCGGATACCCAACTGCTCCAATACATGCTGCTCAGGACGACCATGCACATCTTTCAGCAATTGGTTAAATGACACAGCAATAGCTTCCGGTGATGAAGTGTCGAACTTATGCCCGAATTTTTTAGCAAACGCCGCAAACGGAACCAGCTTTTCTTCATCGGGATCATCGTGAATACGATAAGGAAAAGGAATTGGTTTATTATTGAATTTAAGCTTGGAAATATTTTCAGCTACAGTTCTATTGGCAAGTAACATAAACTCTTCGATCAACTGGTGAGCTTCTTTACTTTCTTTTACCACTATCCCGATAGGATCTCCTTTTTCATCGAGTTTGAAACGTACTTCCTGCGATGAAAAATTGATCGCTCCATGCTGAAATCGCTTTTTCCGGAAGCGCTGTGCGAGATCATTTAATATCAAAATCTCTTCGGCATACTGCCCCGCTTTGTTCTCGATGATCTCCTGTGCTTCTTCATAGGTGAAGCGATGGTCGGAATGTATTACTGTTTTCCCGAGCCAGTATTGTTTTACCTCAGCTTTTGGATTGATCTGGAAAATAGCCGAGAAAGTCAGTTTATCTTCTTTGGGACGCAATGAACAAAGCACATTGGAAATATGCTCGGGCAACATCGGGTTTACTCTATCTGGCAAATAAACGGAAGTTGCTTTTCCATAGGCATCTTTGTCCAACGCCGTTTCAGGCTCAACATAATGACTAACGTCAGCGATATGAACGCCTATCTCATAGTTGCCATTTTTTAGTTTGCGGAATGAGATTGCATCATCAAAATCCTTGGCATCGATAGGGTCAATCGTAATCGTGAAAACATCTCTTATGTCCTTTCTCTTCTTGATTTCAGCAGCTGAAATAATATCGGGTATCCTTGCCGCCACTTCCAATGCCTCATCTGAGAATTCCAGGGGAAATCCATTTTCCAGCATTATCTCTTTCATAGCAGCATCGTTGCTGTTCTCAGCATCCAGCACACTCACTACTTCACCAACGGGCCTTTTGCCGCCCTGTTCCCATTCGAGGATCTTCACCACCACCCTGTCATTATCTTTTGCATTGTTGAGGTTGGGAAGTGGAATAAAAATATCAGGCATCGGTTTATCCATTTCAGCAATGAAAAAACCAAAGCCTTTATTCATTTGCAGACGGCCGATAAATTCTGTTCGCTTGCGATTTACAACCTCTTTCACCACCCCTTGCATTCTTCGTCCCTTACCGTTTGAATCCTTGATGGCTACTTTCACAGTATCACCATGGAGGGCTGTATTAAAGTCCGAAGGTCTTATCAAAATGTCAACCTCCATGCCTTCAACGGTTACAAAACCCGTCCCTGACCTGGTTATATCCAACACCCCTTTCAGGAATTTTTCATGCGAATGTCTTTGCTTCTCTTTGTGTTTTTTCTTCTTTGAATTCTTTCTTCCCATACTGTGGTTTTATGATGCCGGTTTAAAGTTCCTGATAAAATCCGTCAATAGCTCGTTG
>DASVNY010000288.1:0-3126 GCA_036383615.1 Chitinophagaceae bacterium | reverse complement strand
GTCATTGACAGCATCTGCATTAAAGCACGGCACGAAATCATACAGCAAACAAAAAATGGAAGAAGAACTCGATTTCATTGGCGCAAGTATAGGCACATCTGCTTCCAAGGAATCGACCAACCTTTCTGCAAGATTCGCTGCAAAAGACAAAGACAAAGTGCTGGCAATGGTAAAGGAAACGCTGATCGACCCTGTGTTTGACCCGGCTGAATTTGATAAAGAGAAAAAAAGATTACTGGTTTCACTGGAGCAACAAAAAGAAAGTCCACGTTCCGTCATCTCTTCTTATTTCGACAAGTTCATGTATGGCGATCATGTATATGGCAATATCATACAGGGAACGATCAATACTGTGACCGGACTGACAGTTGACGATCTTAAAAAATTCTATAGCGAGAATTATCTTCCTGAAGGATCGGCCATTGCCATTGCCGGAGATTTTAATGCCAAAGAGATGAAAGCATTGATAACCGGCCTGTTCAGCGGCTGGAAAAAAGGAAGCAAACCACAGGCTAATCTTGCTTCAAAAGCGATCAGCAATCCTTCTACCAACAGGGTGCTACTGATCAATAAAGACGATGCGAGAGAAACAACTTTTTATATCGGCGCCCCGGGCGTAAGCAGAAATAACCCTGACTTTGTTGCCATCGAAGTAGTAAATACATTGTTTGGCGGCCGCTTTACTTCCATGCTCAATGACGAATTGCGTGTGAATACAGGTTTAACTTATGGCGCCAGCAGCCGTTTCTCTTCTTTAAAGAATTGCGGCACTTTTGCCATCACAACATTTACTGCCAATAAAACAACAGAGCCTGCGGTTGACAAAGCACTGGAAGTGTTGAACCGCCTGCATGCAAATGGTATTGATGAAAAATCACTGACCTCTGCCAAGAACTATGTGAAAGGACAATTCCCTCCCCGTTATGAAACAGCGGGACAATTGGCGGGTTTACTGACACAAATGTTCTGGTACAATTTCGATGAATCATTCATCAATAATTTTGAAAAGAATGTAGATGGCCTGACGCTCGACAAAGCCAAAGCCATTATCGCGAAATATTTCCCCAAGGATAAATTGCAATTTGTGCTGGTGGGCAAATCTTCTGAAATAAAAAAGATCGCGGAGAAGTATGGGCCGGTGACTGAGGTGCAGATCAAGGAGGAGCCGAAGAAAGCTTTTTAGGAATTGGGGATTGGGAAAAGTCCTAATTCCCAATCCCTTTTTCCCTATCCCATTTTTCTCAATTATTTTCACTCCATGAATATCCATCTCTGGTCGGTTGGGAAAAATCATGAGCCATATATAAAAGCCGGTGTGGAAGATTTCACACAACGCATCTCAAGATATTTCAAAGTGAAATGGACCATTATCCCTGTACCTAAAAACGCAGGGATGATGAGTGAACTTGATCTGAAAAAAAAAGAGGGAGAGATCATATTGGAATGGCTCAGCAAAGATGATTATCTCATAACACTTGATGAACGTGGCAAACAAATGAGCTCGGAAAAGCTGGCTGCTTTTTTACAATCAAGAGCAAATGAAAGCGCAAGGAACCTGGTCTTTCTTATCGGCGGAGCATTTGGTATTGATGAAGCCGTTTTGCAAAGGGCCAATTATAAATGGAGCTTGTCGGAGCTCACCTTTCCTCACCAGCTTGTTCGCCTGATCCTTGCTGAACAGCTTTACCGCGCCTGCAGTATTATTAAAAACGAGAAATATCATCACAAATAATTTTTATTTTCGGAGATCAATCTGCCAGCATGGAAATTTCAATAACACTGATCATTATCATAGTCACCTGCATCGTTTCGTTTAGCGCCTTCAGCAATCAGAAAATAATTGACGATCTCATTTTTTATCCGCCTGCTATTAAAAGAGGGCAATGGTATCGTTTTTTCAGTTGCGGGCTTATTCATGCAGACATAGGTCACCTTCTCTTCAACATGGTTGCCCTGTATCTTTTCGGAGCGGGTCAACACAAAAACGGTGTAGAGTACCAGTTCATCGCGATCTTTGGAGAAAAAGGGAAATGGATATTCCTGCTGATGTATGTGTTGGCGCTGCTGGCTTCATTAATTCCCACCTATTTCAAAACAAAAGATAGCTATCACTACCGGAGTCTGGGAGCATCTGGAGCGGTTTCGGCTGTGGTATTTGCCATGATACTTTTGCAACCGCTATCAATGCTTGGTCTTTTCATTATACCGATCAAATTCGCCGGGTTTTTGTTTGGTATTATCTATTTATTTGTATCGCATTGGCTCGATCGAAAAGGAACTGATAATATAAATCACTCTGCACATATTTTCGGTGCAATTTTCGGTATTGGATTTACAATCATTGCCTGTCAATATTTTTCAGAATACCCGGTGTTGGATGCCTTTGTGTATCAAATAAAAAATATGGACCCGTCGCAGCTTATCCGTTTTGGGAGCTAACTGGTAAGTTTCCCACTAAGACACAAAGGGCACAAAGCTCTTCGTGGCAGTTTTAAACTGATTCGCTACCGGTAAATTTGATGGAAAGAGCCGTAGTTGTCTTATCAGTTATCTTAAATCTTTCATCAATGCGATGACCTACTATCCAGAGGATACGCTTATCGCTTTCGATCACCCAAACTTTTTCTTTTTCTGTTTTTGATAATTTCTGATCAATAAAGAACCGGGAAAGCTTCTTCTTTTTTTTCATCCCTAAAGGATAGAAATAGTCACCTGCTTTCCATTTGCGTAGCAGTAAGGGAAATTTGATTTCGTTTAAATCGAAGCGGGCTTCGTTTGGAGAATTGGGGATTGGGGGTTGGGAATTAGGAATTCGGAATTGGGGATTAGGGAGAACCTCGATTTGCAAGTTGCCAATTACAAATTGCCAGTTTCCAATTCCATCTATTACAACAATACCTGGCTCCTCCACCTCCAGCGGCGCAATGATCAGCCAATTCCTGTTCTTGATGATCCGATGAGAAGCTGATGCGATATACTTTCCGCTTTCACTATCCAGTAAGGCAATTACTTCATCGGTTTGATGAGCAGTGAACCCAAAATCTTTGATTATTTCATACGTGATGCTATGAAGCGGAGTTGATTTTTTAAGTTTCAATACAGGAATATGGATCTCCACTCCTTTCT
>DASVNY010000287.1:0-5024 GCA_036383615.1 Chitinophagaceae bacterium | reverse complement strand
AGTTTAGTGAAATTAGCTGTTACGGTTGTGTCTTTTGATACGGTGTGGTTGTAAGTAATAGCTGTTGAAACCTCGGTTCCGCCGATGGTCCAGTTTTTAAGTCCATACCCGGGGGCAGGGTTGGCCGTTAAGGCTGCAAATTTAGTTTCGGGATTTGGGCCGGTACCGGTTATTGTTCCTGCATCCGCGGGCGATGAAACTGCAGAAATGGAGTATAGTTTCAGGAAAATGCCTTCTGCTTTCTGTACCCTGTTATTAAGGGTAAGTGTGTTTGATCCATAAGAGCCACCTGATCTTTGATAGCCCCACTGATCAACATAGTTGAACACGCCTGAAAAAGCATAACCCGCGTTTGCAGTTGCTCTCAGGATAGCTGAAGAAAAATTTCCATTGGAAGTGACCGTTGAATAACTTACGGTTCCGCTATTGGCAGGATTGGCGGTGAACTGTGCATACATGGGTTTTGTGATCAGTTGAATGCATAGCAAGGCCAGGAAAGCAGGAATACTTCTCATTATGTTAGTATTTGGCAGGGATAGTTCCCAGGTAAAAAATTCTTGGTGGCGGGTAAGATTTGAAAAATGGGAAGTTTAGAAAGGTAGGATTAGTGTACTATGCACAATAATCATCGGCTTGCAAAGAGAAATTTAAAGTATTTGCCGGAATTGAAAAAAAATAATAAGTCATATTCGAATCCAGCGGGTATCCATCGAGGTTAAATCAACCATCCTCCCGATTATACCGGGATGCTCTAACCAACTGGGCTAAAGAATAAAAAGAGGTTGTCTCAAAAGATGAAATAAAAGTATCCCGCAACGACGCAACGTCGCAAAAAAAGACCCTCACAACGTTTAGCCGTAGCGGCTTTGCGTCGTTGCGAGACAATAAACAGCTTTTGAGACAGCTTCTTTTTATTAATCAGATGATCGTTTAAACAGGAATTTGTTTCGCATATTTATCAAGCCATTGTTCAAAACTCATTAGTGAAGGGTTGAGTTCTTTTGAGAAACTACTATCTCTTGTTTTGTTTAATGCTGCTTCAAACTCATCATAGAACTGGAACATATTTCCAAGATCATCGGCGCCGGGAAATCCAAAGCTCCTATACACTTCTGCAGGAACTTTATTGTAGATAACGGGTTCACCCAGGGCTTTACTCATTGCCTGGGCCATTTCGTTGCCACTTAGTTGCCCGCCGGCAAGACCTACTTTTTTGCCAATGAGTTCAGCTCCTCTTTTAAAAATGCCATAGGCACATTTGCCAATATCCTCTGCAGCTATGCCTGCCATCTTCGACTCACCGATAGGTAGTGTAAGTGCCAGCACGCCATCATCAGCACGTTTTGGGCCGGCGCCGAAATAGATAAAATTATCCCAGTAAAATGAGGCGAGTAAAAAAGTGGTTGGCACACCTGCTTCGGTAAAAAATTTATCCGATTCACCTTTGCCATCAAAATGCGGCACTTTGTATTTGCCATGTAGCGTGGGCATACGATTATCACTGAGTGGAACATATTCACGCACATCTTCGAGTGTGGACCAGATAGCATGTTGGATGCCTGCCTGCTTAGCAGCTTCGGCAAACATTTTTGCTTCAGCTGTTTCCTTTTCAGCAGAGAAATGTGCCCAGAAGAAAGTAACGAAGAAAGCGCCATAAGCCCCTTCGAGGGCTTTGTCTATGGAACTGCGATCGTCAATATCCGCGACCACCAATTCTGCTCCGAGGCTGGCCAGTTCTTTGGCTTTATCGGAATTAATATCCCTTGTAACAGCTCTTACTGAAAACTCGCTGTTTTTATCTTGCAGGATGGCACGGGCCAATCCGCCACCTTGCGCCCCCGTGGCGCCAAATACCGTAATGATTTTTTTCGTTTGCATGGTTTATTGCTTTTGATTTAAAGGCTAAACACCGTTCCCGTAAAATTGTTTAATGAAACCCGAAAGAATAGCGGAACAGAAATTTTTTTTAATGATCTCTTATCATTTTTAAAATTACCGGGAAAATAAATATTTCAATGGAAAGCCCGTGTATCCGGAGGCTATTTTTCAATGAATTCCCGGGGCGATTGGTGAGTGAATACCGCAGTGCCTGGTCTGCTGCTATCAGCGTAAATGATATCATTGAAGCGCATACTGTAAAAGTTGATATCGCAAACATCAAATACCTTAAGTCGAAGGGATACGATGCCCGCGGAATCAAAAAATATATTTTGTCCCGGATTGCCTTGCAATAATAGCAGGATAGTTTTTATCTCTCAAGACCATTGCAGGGGAAATCATTTTTTTGAATGTTATTGCTGGTTTTTTTACGAGCAGAACAGGTGGTTATTGTTTTGTTGGTGAGAAGCACCAGGGATCGAGAACAATAATAACTACTACTTTTTCATATATAACGGATGGTGTTTTCCACGCCATTTTTTGTTTTTTTCACCAGCAATAACTGAGGGTTTATTCATTGCCTGCTCAATAACAATAATCTTGTAATAATATAACTCTTTTGACAGCATTTTTTGCGATGAATTAGAGAAAATCGGAGGTTTGTGTATTCTATTTAAAATGCGGTTGGAATTTATTTTACCTTAATAGTATGAAACCTGATTCTTCAAACAGGATGGATGGGCGTGATCCTGAAAGGATCGCTTTTTTGATAGCCGGCTTTCTTCGACAAACACTTACCGAAGCGGAGCATGATGAGCTTGATGATTGGATGAATGAAAGCCCGGCCAACCAGCGCTTGTTTGAGAAATTGACCGACCCGGATGCTATCGAGGAAAAACTTTCCAGCTTTGATGAGCCTGATACCGCGGCCGCGCTGCAACTGATCAAGCAGCGAATGCATTTTGCCGATGCAGTTGTAAAACCCATACGATCAAAACGAAGAATGTGGTATGCTGCTGCAGCGAGTCTTGTGCTGCTGGTGGGATTGTTTTTTCTCTATACTCTTATGAATAATAATAAACCAACCATTGAACCTGTCACTGAAAATGAACTGCAACCGGGTGGCAACTATGCTATGCTTACACTTGCAAACGGGCAAAAAGTTAACCTGCGAAATGCTGCCAACGGACTGATTGATTCGAGTAGCGGAAGTGAAGTGATGAAAACTGCGGATGGACAACTTAGTTATGAAAATCCTGAAGCAAGAATGATCGCTTACCATGAGCTTGCGACTGAAGTGGGCGGCCAGTATAGCGTGGTGCTGCCAGATGGTAGCAGGGTATGGTTAAACTCATCCTCAAAACTCAGATATCCTGTTGCCTTTGCAGGAAAGGAGAGAGTAGTAGAACTTGAAGGGGAAGGATATTTTGAAGTGGCTCAGCTTGCCTCCAACTCATCTCAAGGAGAGGAGAGTAAGATCCCATTTATTGTAAAAGTAGATGGAATGGAGGTGAAAGTATTGGGAACAATCTTTAATGTGAACGCATATAAAGATGAAGATGGGAAGAGAACAACGTTGATAGAAGGAAGCGTGAAGCTGAGACGTGAATCGGCAGACGTGAATCGTGAGATGGGAGAGTCTGTGATATTAAGGCCAGGGCAACAGGCGAAGATGACAAGTGAGGGGCATATTACAGAAGTGAAGAGTGATGTGGATGTGAATGAGGTGATAGCCTGGAAAAACGGGAAGTTTCAATTTAAAGATGAGCCAATAGAAACGATCATGCGGCAAGTAGGAAGATGGTATGGTGCGGAAGTGCTGTATGAAGATAAAGTGGATTTTCATTTTAATGCAACGATATACAGAAAAGAACCAGTGGAGCGGTTGTTAGAAGTATTGGAAGAAACGGGAAGAGTAAAGTTTAGGGTGGAGGGGAAAAGAATCTATGTGAAGGGATAGTCATTAGACAATTTGCAATAGGCAATTGGTAATGGTCAATTGCTATTTGTATGACGATAAAATTGTTTGATTTTTAGTTTGGCACTCTACGAAAAAAAGGTAAAGGCTCACGAGGATTACAAAAACTGCTTGTGATGCTGAAACTCGTGTTATTATTAACTGCTGCAACTTGGCTGCAAGCGTCGGCCAAAGGCTATGGGCAAACTATTACCCTCTCACTGAAGAATGCTCCGTTAGAAAAAGTATTTAGAGCCATCGAAGAGCAAAGCTCCTTTCATTTTATTTATACAAAGGAAGAATTAGCAGTTGCAAAAAGAGTAAGCATTGTGATGAACAATGCGCTGTTGGCTGATGTGCTTGAATATTGTTTTAAAGATCAGCCATTATCCTACAGCATTAAAGGGCCATATATTATTGTGAAGGCAAAAAGAGCGATTTCTTTAACGGTATCGAATGTTATTGACAACAGTATCAGTGGAAGGGTTATTAATGAAGAAGGTGATGCGATTGTTGGTGCGACCGTTAGCATCAAAGGCACGAACATCGCAACAGCAACCAATGAAAACGGAGAATGGAGAATTGAAAACGCTGATGGGAACAAATCTATCGTTGCGAGTAGTATCGGGTATGAAAGCGGAGAAGTAGCTATTGGCAAAGGAAGTCAATCTATCGTTTTGAAAAGAATTATTAACAATCTTTATGAGACTGTTGTGATTGCTTACGGAAAAACGATAAGAAGAATGAACACTGGAAATGTGAGCAAGGTAACTGCTGCAGAAATTGCCCGACAACCTATCAGCAATCCTATTGCTGCATTGCAAGGAAGGGTACCGGGTATGGTGATCACACAAACCAGCGGTGTGACCGGGAGTAGTTTTAATATTGAAATCCGGGGCAGAACATCACTAGATCTATCGTTAAGCAAAAATGACCCTCTCTTTATTATTGATGGAGTTCCTTTTGAACCGGGCAATCTACCAAGTAACCAATTGATGTCTGCAGTTAATAATCCTCGCCAGGTGAGCGAAGGAGGTATTAGTCCTTTTAATACGATCAACCCCGCTGATATAGAAAGTGTCGAAATTCTAAAAGATGCTGATGCAACGGCAATCTATGGAAGCCGGGGTGCGAACGGTGTAATACTTATAACAACAAAAAAAGGGACAGTTGGTAAAGCCCGGGTCAA
>DASVNY010000286.1:0-1886 GCA_036383615.1 Chitinophagaceae bacterium | reverse complement strand
CGAACGGAATGCAATGAATATTCTTTGATGTTTATTCCGTCGATCAGCACTTCGCCACCGGTAACATCATGAAACCTGGGCACAAGATCGGCCAGTGTTGATTTACCTGCACCTGATGAACCCACCAACGCAATCGTTTTTCCTTTCTGAATAGTAAGATTGATATTGTCCAATATTATGGCATCGTGATAGGCAAAGCTTACATTCCTGAATTCGATCTTATCATTGAATGAGCTGATCTGCTTTCCATTCGGGTTGTCATCAACCGTGACGGGAGTTTTTAAAATCTCTTCTATCCTTCCGATAGCAGCAGCGCCTTTTCGCATATTGCTAAAAGAGGTAGAAAGGGTTTTAGCCGGCTGGATGATATTGTAAAAGATGCCGAGATAGCCAAGGAATACTGAGGCTTCCAATAGCTGGCCTTTCAAAACCATGCTGCCACCAAAAAACAATACGGCGGTGAAAAGCATTACTCCCATCACTTCTGAAAGGGGAGAGGCAAGATCACGACGAAAACTTATCTTATTTTTTGAATGCAATAGTTCTTCATTGCCTTTAAAAAAACGTTGTCTTAATAATCTTTCAATATTAAAGGCTTTTATCACCCTCAATCCGCCCAGCGTTTCATCAAGGGTGGAAAGCGTTTCACCATATTTATTGGCTACTTCTTCCGACTGTTTTTTCAATGATTTGGTAATACGACCGATCACAAGACCCAAAACAGGGATCATGATCAGGATAACACCGGTGAGCAACGGGCTGATTGCAAATAATACGATAAGGGTGATAATGATCGTTAAGGGATCCCTTATCCATCCTTCAAGCGTTCCAACCACTGATGTTTCTACTTCGGCCACATCACTGGTCATGCGGCTCATGATATCACCTTTTCTTTTTTCATTGAAGAATCCTACAGGAAGTCTTAGCACCTTATCATATAACTCCTCTCTTAAGTTGTTAACGACAGTATTTTTCAGGGGATTCAATACATAATAGGAGAGATATAGGAACAGGTTTTTCAGAATAATGAATGCGATCATCAGCAGGCAGATAAGACCCAGGGTACGTATCTTATCGTCATTTGTTTTGATCGATTCTGCAACAAAATCACTTAAAAACTTTATAACAGGATTAGAGCTTCCACTCGTTATCTGGTCACAGGAGGCGCATTCAGGCTTTGGATTGGTAAAGATCAGCTGCATGAACGGCATCAGCATGGCAATGGAAACGATGGAGAATATAATGCTGAGAAAAATGAACAGGAAATAGAGAACTATCTTTCCTTTATAGACCTTGAGGTACTGAAAAATCCTTGAATATTGCTTCATATTGATCTGCTGGGGGGCAAAGTACGTACTTTTACAGCGTCTTTCGGTAGGGTATCATTTTGAAGTATTTTCCCACAAAGCCACCAAGATCACTAAGAAAACCAAAGAAATAGCTTTGTGTTCTTTGTGCCTTTGTGGGAAATTGACACACTATCCGTCTTCCGAAGACAATAAAGGCGAACAATTTAATCTCAAAGCGTATGGAAGAAGGTAAAAGGCAAAAACAAATAGCCGGCTTGCTGAATGAAGAGATGAATGTCATTTTTCAGCGGTTAGGGCTTACTATGATAGAAGGGGGCATGGTGTCCATTTCATCGGTGAAAGTGACACCCGACCTGCTGGAAGCAAGATTCTACCTGAGTTTTTTCCAGGTAAAGGATACCACAGCAGCGTTAAAGAAGATCGATGACCGTCATCACGAGATCAAAAAAGAGCTGACCGCCAAAGTGCGGCACCAGTTGAGAAGCATGCCGGTGTTAAAATTCTTCCAGGATGATACACTCGACCATGTTTTTAAAATGGAAGAGTTATTTAAAAAGATCGGTGAGGAAAAACCAC
>DASVNY010000285.1:0-6308 GCA_036383615.1 Chitinophagaceae bacterium | reverse complement strand
AACCAGCAATTATCAGCTACTTCAGGGTTCCTTGCCGGCCAGGTTAATGCAGGTACAATGGTTAATAAAGGTATCGAGACAGAGTTTTCAGTTGATCTCGTTAGCTCAAAAGATGTGTTGGTTTCAGTGGGCGGAAACTTTGGCTACAACAAAAATGAGATCACGGATCTTGGTGATGTAAACGAGTTTATCCTTGGAACATCAATCGTGAGAGTCGGTTTACCGCTTGGCTCGCATTATATTGTTAAGTGGGCCGGTGTGAATCCTGCTAATGGCGATCCACAATATTATAATAAGGATGGCACGATCACTACAACCTATGACAGGGCCAACCAGAGTGTGGCCGAGTTTGGAACATCTATTCCTCCATTCACAGGTGGATTCAATGGATCTTTCAGGTTCAAAGGAATTTATGTAGAAGCTTTCTTCAGTTTTGCAAGCGGGTTCAAACGCTACAATAATGAAGACTTCTTCAATGAGAATATTACTTTTTCAACCAGTAATCAATACAGGAGAGTGTTCACTGACAGGTGGAAAAAACCAGGTGATGTAACAGATCAGCAAAGATATAATGCAGCGCGGCAGTTCTCTTCCAGGGATGTACAGGATGCATCTTTCATTCGCTTCAGGAACCTGAATGTTGGTTATAGTTTCCCTCAAACTGTGTTATCAAGACTTAAGTTCATCACTGGAGCCTCTGTTTATATACAGGGACAGAACCTTGCTACATGGACAAAATGGAAGCAGTTTGATCCGGAAGATGGTAACAATATTGCAGCTTTCGAGTATCCTGCCAACAGGGTTGTCACTTTTGGGGTAAAACTGGATTTCTAACATTCAAATAATAGGTTTATGAACACGATAAAACATGCTAAACTTCTTTCACTAACGCTCGGGTCGATACTGATCGGGTTGACCTCCTGCAAGAAATTTTTGGAGAGAGAACCGGTGGATAGTGTCGCGGAAACAAATGTATTCACCACTTTTTCAGGATTACAAAACGCTATTACCGGCGCTTATGCCGGTGTTAGTGCCGGAGTAGAAGCCGAAATATACCAGACGGTTCTTGTTACTGACGAGGCCATGTTGCCAACAGAGAATAGTACGGGCCGTGGTGTAATTGTATTCAGGTGGCAATATGATCCCGGGCAGGGCGGAGAAGCCACAGCCGCTTTCAACAATTTTTATATTGCGATCAACAGGATAAATGAGATCATTGAAAAAGTTGACCAGGTGCCCACATTAAACGCAACGGAGGAGGCGGACAAAACAAGAATAAAAGGGGAGGCATATGCATTGCGGGCATTGAGTCATTTTGAATTACTGAAAACTTTCAGCGTAAGTTTTTCCGCTACAGATCTTGGTGTAACTTATATGGAAGAATCTAAAATTGGAAAACCCAGTCGTAATACAACCGGCGAAGTGTTTGCTAAGGTTAAGGCTGATCTGAATACTGCGTTAGGGCTTATCCCTGCAACTTTCACTCAAAATACAAGGATCACCAGGAATGGTGTGCTTTCCTTATTGGCGCAGGTAGCATTGTATGAAAAAGATTGGGATGGTGCGATCAATTATTCATCGCAGGTAATAAGCGCTTCCACACTTGCAACACAGGCGCAGTTTCAACAGGTGTGGAAAGATCAGAGTAACGCGGAGGTGATCTGGAAGATAAAAAGAGTTGTAGGAGAAGGCAGGATTGGTGATACGTATTTCGACAGGACACAGAATATAATTGTGTATGCACCTTCCAAAGAATTGAGAGATAGCTATGACCAGGCGAATGATGTTAGGTATGGCGCTTATGTAACCGACCTGGGTGGTGGCCGTTACCGGATCGGGAAATATACTGGTGGTGATGCAGCCAATCCGAATCTTGCAGATATGAAAGTGATCCGTCTCGGGGAAATATACCTTGTAAGAGCTGAAGCCTATGCAGAAAAAAATAACCTCGCATCGGCTGCTGCTGATCTGAATGCATTGAGAGCAGCGAGGATCACTGGTTATACCAATCAAACATTTGCCACTAAAGAGGCATTGATCGATGCGGTGATGAATGAAAGATTCAAAGAATTGCCGTTTGAAAAATCAAGATACTTTGACCTGAAAAGAAGATTGCTTCCTATTACCCGTTTGCCGGAGGATGCGATCAATGCATTGGGAGCTGCAACGCTTAACCCGACGCAAACAAAGTATCTTATGCCGATCCCTTTAAGAGAAAGACAGGCTAACCCGAATATGCAGCAGAACCCGGGATACGAGTAAGATATAAAGGCGATCAATGACTGTAAAGCAACGCTGGCAACAGCGTTGCTTTTTTAATTTCAATTTTTACAGGGACTGAGGAGTAAAATTCATGCTTCAGTAATTATATCCCCTTTTGCGGAAGCATATCCGCTGATATTGTTGCCATATTAACGATTTCTTTCTTCTAACAAACACAACAAGCTTATGAAAAAAATGCTACTGGGGCTTGCCCTGCTATTTTGTGCTGCATCCATATTAGCACAAACCCGGACCATAACGGGAAGGGTTACGGATGACAAAGGTGTTCCTATATCGAATGTTTCGGTGATAGTTAAAGGAACAACGATCGGAGCGACTACCAACCCGGATGGACAATTTTCCATTTCGGTTCCATCCGGAAACCGGGTACTTTCTTTTTCGCACATCAACATGGCGGACCAGGACCTGACATTGGGTAGCCAATCGAACCTGTCTGTCACCATGCAATCACGGGAACGAAATTTACAAGAGGTGGTAGTAACTGCGATGGGCATCCGCCGTGATAAAAAGGCGTTGGGCTATTCAGTTTCTACAGTAGAACCTGGTGCTTTAATTCAAAAATCAGAACCGGATATCGCGAAAGGATTGCAGGGAAAAGTTGCTGGTGTTGATATCCGCACATCTCAAGGAACACCGGGCGGAGCTACCCGCATCCAGATAAGAGGAAACTCCTCCTTTGGTTTGGTTACCGATCCGCTCATCGTTGTTGATGGCGTTCCTTATAGCAACGATGTATTAAACACAAGCAGTCAAACAACCGGTGGAACAGCTTATGGCACTGGTTTGTCAAATCTTGATCCGAATGATATTGAGTCGATCTCTGTTTTAAAAGGCGCAGCTGCAGCCGCATTGTATGGATCAAGAGCATCGCGTGGCGCCGTTATCATTACAACTAAATCCGGTGGCGCAAGAAAAGGAGCCAAGTCTTTTAATGTTACCTATAAAACGGGTGTTTCAATAGAAAAAATTTCTAATCTCCCCGATTACCAGAACAAGTATGGTTCAGGCGCCAACTTTGATCCAAGAACAGGCTCAAATGGATCATGGGGTGCAAAATTTGGTTTAGGATATGTGTATGATCAAAATGGTAATATCCTTCGCAATAGTTCTTCCGGCGTTGATTCGATCAAGGCATGGGCGCCTTATCTCACTGCTTATCCTGAACTTTTTGATGCCAATGGAAATGCACCGTATAAAGCCTATCCCAATAATGTGAAAGACGGATTTCAAACAGGCTTGCTTTATGAAAACTCTGTGAACGTGAGTGGAGGAGATGCCAATTCATCTGTTTCTTTAACAGCATCGAATGTAAGTCATAAAGGATATGTCATCAATTCAAGTTATGTGCGCAATAACATCAGCGTTGGCGCTCAAACAAAATACCAGAACCTCACGATTGGTGGTAATATGAGTTATGCCAAATCAAAACAAATAGGAGGTTTCTTTGGTAACAACCAGAGTCCCGGCTCTTCTTCGCAATTTGCAAGATCGCTTTTCATGGCAAGGAACTGGGATATGTTTGGATTGCCTTACCAGGATAAAGCCGGCAAACCTTTGGCCTTTATTCCCGGCAACTACGATCATCCTACATGGGCAGCTTATCATAACACTGTTACAACAAATGAAGAAAGAATTGTTGCCGGTATCCGGTTGGGTTATAAAGTGAACAGCTGGATAAACATTACCTACAACTTTGGAATGAATCAAACCAATGTTGGCAGGGATGAGATCACAGATGAATTTTCACGTGCCGCATCTGGTTTAGGAAGGATCGTGAATGATAATCGCAGAGCCACCGAACTTCAGTCAACCGCTGTTATCGCACTTAGTCCAAAGATATCAAATGATTTTACGCTTGATCTCCGGTTAGGTAATGATATCAATCAGCGTAGTTCAAGAAGACAGGGAAGTATCGGAAGTGATTTCATTGTGCCCGGTATTTATAGTCTTGCCAATACGGTTGAAAAAAGTTTTCCTAACGATGCAAGATTTAAGCAACGCATTGTAGGATTCTTTGCAGATGCCACAGTTGGATACAAGAATTTTGCTTTCTTGAATTTAGCAGCCCGTAATGACCGCACCTCCACGCTTCCATATAAAAATGCCAGCTATTATTATCCTGCCGTTTCAGGTTCTTTGATCTTTACCGAAGCATTTAAGATCAGGAACAATTGGTTTGATTATGGAAAGGTCAGGTTGGGTTGGGCAAAAGTGGGTAACGATGCTCCGTCACAACAAGGCGAAGATGTGTTTACATTGGGTGCAGTTAATTTTCTTGGATTGCCATATGCAAGTCTTAGCGGTTTACCATTCAATGCACCGGTGGGACAAACCAACGATCCAAACCTGACGCCTGAATTTACCAGCGAAATTGAAGCGGGTATTGATCTTAACTTTTTCAAGAGAAGGATCAATCTTGATTTTACCTGGTACAAAAAAACTTCAACGGACCTGATCTTCCCAGTCACTATTCCATCTTCTACTGGATACACAGTGTTCAATACAAATATTGGTGAGATAAGTAATAAAGGTGTTGAGATCGGTCTCTCCGTAAAGCCATTAATGACTAAGAATTTCACCTGGGAAGTAAGAGGCGCTTTCACAAAGAATAAGAATATAGTTGTTGAACTGGTAGATGGTTTGGAAAGAGCCAATCTTGGTGGTGGTTTCACTGGTGGCGTTTCAGCATGGCTCGAACCAGGTAAGCCATTTGGTTATTTAAGGGGCCAGGTAGCTGACAGAGGTCCTAATGGCGAATTGCTGATCGACCCGCAAACCGGTTGGATCATTGAAGCATTGGAACAGGGCGATATCGGCAATCCTAACCCCGATTATAAATTAGGTATTACTAATACGGTTTCTTACAAAGGAGTTACACTCTCTGTGTTGTTTGATATGACGAAAGGCGGAAGATTCTACTCCAATGCTATTTATAGTTTGTTGGGAAGAGGTGTAACAAGAGATACAGAAGACAGGGAAGCACTTTGGGTTATCCCAGGTATATATGGAGATCCAAACTCTCACCTGCCGCTCATGGTTGGCGGAAAAACAGTTCCGAATCAAACAAGGATCAGCACGAATGACCTGTTCTTTGGTGGTTCATTCGCTATTAATTCAGCAGATGAATTCAATACATATGATGCCACCGTTTATCGTTTGAGAGAAGTGACGCTTGGATATACTTTGCCAAAAAGCATTGTCAGCAAATTGAAAATTGTATCTGATGTTCAAATTAGCCTTAGCGGCCGTAACCTTTGGTTCCTGGCTCCTAACACGCCTAAACACCTGAACTATGATCCTGAAGTAAATGCTTATGGCAATTCAAAACTCCAGGGAATCGAATTAGATGCAGCGCCTACAGCTAAAAGATATGGCGTGAATCTCAACATAACTTTTTAATAATAACTAATTCTTTAAGTCATGATACGAATAAATAAATTGTTTTACTTCCTGGTGGCCGGGCTTCTGCTGTCGGCAACGGGATGTAAAAAATTTCTCGACGTAAATAAGAACTTAAACGATCCGACAAAAGTGCCTGTTTCAATCCTGCTTACAGGTGCTGAATTGCAGATCGGCCAGGCATTGGCCTTCAGTAACAACGTTCAAAATGGATTGTCGGATGGTTTGTCGGTGTACATGCATCAGCAAAGCACAAGAGAGGAGGCGGATAATTATGATATAAAAGGTAATGATGGGATCGTGGAAAATCCATGGGCAAAAATGCATGCTGCATTGGCCGACCTGGATGTGATCATAAAACAGGCGACGGAGGAACAAAGTTTTAAGTATGCCGGAGTGGCCAAGATATTAAAGGCCTATGTTTTCAGCCAGATGGTAGATGTATGGGGTGATGTTCCCTTCTCCGAGTTCAATAAATTTAAAGAAGGTGTAGGGCAGCCAAAATTTGATGATGACGCGGCGATCTATCCCCAGTTGCTCACTATGCTGGATGAAGGAATAGCGGATATTAATAACACGACGATAAATTCCGCAGTGCCGGGATCAGATGATGTGATCTACAACGG
>DASVNY010000284.1:0-11157 GCA_036383615.1 Chitinophagaceae bacterium | reverse complement strand
AGATTCTACATGGCGGACACGTCGCTGTGCAGAGCCTACCCCTTTCTCTTACTACATTTAGATAAACCCCGTACCATGTACAGGATATTTCTTATGGAAAAAATATTCTTCAAAAATAGTTTTTTTCACCGCTACAGATAGAACAGATTTTCTTTGTTCGTCGCCGAGTCGGGCCGCTAAATTCATTTGAATTGCAAGTGCTGCCGGCCAGACATCGGCTGAGAAGCTTTACAGAGGAAGAAACTCGTAGAGAAAAAAATAGATAGCTCTGGTTTAAAAACTATGATGAAAACACATTTAAATACGTGTTTTCATCATGCATCATCAGCCGGCTGAAATCAGGAAATAAGATTAAAGAAGAAGCCGACTGGACCGTTATCGATAGCAAAGTTGCTGCGGAGTCAGAGACATCAGCAGAGCTTTCGAAGAGTTTTATAGAATTTATGCAGCCTGAAAGCAGGAAGACTACGAAGAGCGGTGCTTATACTCATTCTCATGGCTTTGCTGACCTGCATACTGGTAAAAGCACTGATGTTGGTTGATTGCAGATAGTTTTTTAACCGTTCAAAGTAGTTCCTGCAAGCTCCTGTAAGTTCATCGCTTTTTCTTAGCAGTACATCCTTCATCAGTTGATTTGCTGCTGCAATGTCTTCGATGGTAGTCTCAATATACCGCTCTCCTGTGTCCTCATCCACTCTTTCTGGTCTTTGAAATTGGTGATAGAAAGTTACCGCCTCAATGAAAGCCAGATAGTGGGCATTGGTTCTTCTTGGCTTGAATACATCTGCCGGTAATTGTAACTGTTCAGCATAAGGATTTCTAACCTGAACAGATTGCAATACCCTTTGTGTGTTTTGTAGTAGCTGTTTTATTTTATTCTCCTGTACCCGGTCTATTGTTCCTGCACTTTTTCTTCTTTGGTAGGCCATTATTCTTTCATCCTGCTCTTTACTTTCATCAATGTATATCAGGAAACTTCTGTTGGCATTGTCCTCATATACCTGCTCCTGCGTAGTGCATCCTGCCACACTTACAGGGCCTTCTACTTTTATGTGAACTGTCTTTGTTTCACCAGTAGTTGTTTTCTGTGGAAGAGTTTTAGTGATGAACTTCTTACTCTGTAACTCTCGCAATGGGTACAGTACATTCTCTGCACCATCCAAATCCTCAATCAGTACCAGCCTGTGTTGCAGTTCCCGTTGTCCAAAGTAGTACAAGGCATTTTCTGATAGCGTGGTTATCTCTACCTTATCTTCTTCCGGTATTAACTCACCTACTTTTTCTTGTAAGTAAGTTTTACCAATACCGCTATTTCCCAATGAAATCACATGCAAAGGATGCTCTCTTTTCCTGCTGGTAAATATCAAATACATCAGCAGCCTGTTTACCTCTTCACCTATCACTCCACTTTTGCCTATCATTTCATTGGTTCTGTTCAGTAAATCTTTATGCTCCAAGAACTGAATGGCTTCTTCTCTTTCTTCTCTTGTTAATGCTTTTTCTTTTCTTGTTTCCTGCTTATCCAGTTGTGTAAGTCTATACAGTTCCAATTGGCTGGTAATATCAGCTATGGCTTTTGTAATAGCTATGCTACCAGTTTCCAACTTCTCTGCAACTCGTCTTACAAATTTTTCTACCTGTGTGTCATTGTACAAATCAAGGTTATGTCTTACTGATAAGCCAGTAAGCTCCGGGTTAGTAAGATAGCCTGCATGTTTCCTGTTTACTACAGTAACCTTCATGGTTACTCTCATCCTGTCTAATCCATCTACTCTTACTCCACCTAACAGTTCTATCAATAATTCATCTGTCTTGTAAGTAAAACAGTGTGGGTTGGTTGTGTTTAGTTCCATAATCATTAAGTTTTAGGCATAAAAAAACCACTCCGAAGAGTGGTTATACAATTGTAATAAATACTGATTAAATGTTTTAAGGCTATGAATACCCCCAACATTCGTCAACTACTTCTTTAGACTATCGATATTTCTAAAGTGATATGTGCTGTCATTTATTCTAATACTATCTGGCTGATTCTTCATTCCTTCTTTAAAATGCTGTTTATCATCTTCGACTGCCAATACCAGATATAGGTAAATCAACCCTGCTATTACCAATACTCCTATTATTATTTTTTTCATAAAACTAAATTTTACTGCCGTGGGCTCTCCTAATTTCATCCTTGATCTTTCTTTCAGCCTTTTCCCAATATTGCTTCTTTTGCTCGGGTGTCATGTTGCGAAGCATTATTGTCTCTCTTACTTTTTCATGGTTTACCTTGGGCAATGAAAATACAGGCTTTAAATCAAGCCCTGTGCCATTGTTAAGAACCTTCATTGCGTTGTGTGTGCTGTTATTGGTGTAAAGATTATATTTCTCTTTCCCACTCTCAAAATCAGTTTTAGACTGAGCAGCGTTTGCAGCAATTTGCTCATCTTGTTTCTGAGTAGTGTTTATCGTTATTGGTTCTGATAAACTATAGCCGCCAATTTTATTACCATTATTAATAAAATCTGTTACTTGACTTACACTTAATGATCCTTCTGGCAGGCCCGGATAGGTGTCATGGTTTAGCGGTTGCAGAAGAACATTACCTTCAGTTTTTGAGCCAGATGATACTGCTTGACCCCGCTCTCCGTAGTCTTCCTGCTTTCAACCAACCGCATTTCAATCAACCTCTTCGAACGCTCTGCTGATGTCTCTGACTCAGCAGCAACTTTAGTTCTCCAACAACAACGGACCAGTAAACCACCAACTATATAAAGCTGATCTTTAGCAACCCACATTGCTTTTCAAAATGATAATCTCTTGCACTGCTATAAAGATAATGCTCCGGTCTTTCAACTATACCTGCTTCAACTGGATTATTATGTATATAGTTTAGTTTTTGCACCGTAAATCCACTACTATAACATTCCTTGGGCTGATTATCCTGTCTCCAAAACTGGTATTCTTTGTTTCGGCTATTTGACTCTCCTGCTTTTCTGAAAATATCCAACATCCAATCTCTCCGGCTTTCATGCTTATTGCCTGCAATCGCTTCAATGATCTGGTTACTCGTATATTTTTTGAAATCTCGCAAAAATTCCGATAGCAACCCTTCCTTTGATGAAGCCAGCAGGTGAAGATGGTTTGTCATCAAACACCAACCATGCAACAATAATCCTTTTTCCTGCTGGCAATACGCAAGACTATCCACTACTATATCACGGTAAGCTTTCCTGGAAAATACATCTACCCACTCTACCACCGCGAAACTTAAAAAGTGTATCTCTGTCTTGTTCCTGATCCTATATCCTCCGCTATCCATTTTTAACTTAAAAATAGATAGCTCTGGTTTAGAAACTATGATGAAAAACACATTTAAATACGTGTTTTCATCATGCATCATCAGCCGGCTAAAAGCAGGAATAAGATTAAAGAAGAAGCCGACTGGGCCGTTATCGATAGCCTCTTAAAGTTGCTGCTGAGTCAGAGACATCAGCAGAGCGTTCGAAGAGTTTTATAGAATTTAAGCAGCCTGAAAGCAGGAAGACTACGAAGAGCGGGGGCATTGGTTCTTCTTGGCTTGAACACATCAACAGGTAATTGCAACTGTTCCGCATAAGGATTTCTTACTTGTACAGGTTGCAATACTCTTTGTGTGTTTTGTAATAGCTGCTTTACCTTGCTTTCCTGTACCCGGTCAATAGTTCCTGCACTTCTTTTACGCTGGTAGGCCATTATTCTTTCATCCTGCTCTTTACTTTCATCAATGTAAATCAGGAAACTTCTGTTGGCATTATCTTCATACACTTGCTCCTGTGTGGCACATCCTGCTACACTTACCGGCCCTTCTACTTTGATATGAACAGTTTTGGTTTCTCCTGTTGTTGATTTCTGTGCAAGTGTTTTTGTAATGAATTTTTTACTCTGCAATTCTCGCAAAGGATATAACACACTTTCTGCACCATCCAAGTCCTCTATTAAAACAAGCCTGTGTTGCAGTTCTCTTTGCCCAAAGTAGTAAAGTGCATTTTCTGACAGCGTGGTTATCTCTACCTTATCTTCCTCCGGTATTAACTCACCAACTTTCTCTTGTAAATAGGTTTTACCGATACCACTATTGCCAAGTGAAATCACATGCAAAGGATGTTCTCTTTTTCTACTGGTAAATATCAGGTACATCAGCAGCCTGTTTGCTTCCTCTCCAATCACACCAGATTTCCCTATCATGTCATTGGTTCTGTTCAGCAAGTCCTTTTGCTCTAAAAACTGAATAGCTGTCTCTCTTTCTTCCCTTGATAAAACCTTCTCTTTTCTTGTCTCTTGTTTATCCAGTTGTTTGAGCCTGTACTCCTCCAACTGGCTGGTAATATCTGCTATTGCTTTTGCTATAGCTATGCTGCCTGTTTCCAGTTTCTCTGCCACCCTTCTAACAAACTTCTCCACCTGTGTATCGTTGTACAGGTCAAGATTGTGCCTCACGGATAAGCCTGCAAGTTCTTCATTATTCAAATACTCCTTATGCTTCCTGTTTATTACTGTTACTTTTATCGTTACCCGCATTCTGTCCAGTCCTTCTACTCTTACACCTCCTAACAGTTCTATCAGGAGCTCTTCTGTTTTGTAATTAAAGCAGTGTGGGTTGGTTGTGTTTAGTTCCATAATGTTTGAGTTTTTGGCATAAAAAAACCACTCGGTTAAGAGTGGTGTATCTTAAGTATATAAAAAAATGTTTGCCAATCAGCTATCCATCTCTCAGTTTTTTGGTTTCGGTACATGCACTTGTATATATCATATTATTTCTAATAAAAGTATAAATGATATAACTATCGCCCTCTTTAAAAGGTATCCCGCAACACATGTCCAATAAGCATGACACATTCACAGTAATTTTCTTCCCTTTAATTTTACCTTTTATCTTTTGTTTGACCTTAAACATAACTTCATAGCGGACAAACTCAGAATCAATGCGATTGATAGAATAAACAGTGCCTTTAAAGATAGACTTTGCATCTTTTTTACCTATTATACTATCACAATCACAAGCATGAGTAATCTTGACACTACTTAATAGCAGTATTAATAACAGATTTTTTTTCATTGTGCGATAATTTCAATTTTCTTTCCAGTTCCTCCTATAACATTTCCCTTTGCATCAAAAAGTTTATTACTACTTGCTCCTGCCTGAACACCACTACCAATTCCTTCTGAATATGTATTAAATTTTATCCTATTGACATCACTCTGTGTAACCTGTCTACAATCTCTATTTAGAGGGTTCACGATTTTACCATTTACAACTTCCGATGGCTTTCCCGTCATCGTATATTGACCTTCTACTAAAGATTGAACTGTTGTCATTATTCCGGGCTGACCTTCTACCTTCTGTAAATTTGCATCATGAGTACTTAATCCTAATGTGTGCCCATATTCATGTGCTTGTGAAGTGTTGCCATCATATATATCCTCGGCAATTAAAAACATAGAGTTGTCACCTGCATGACCCTTTTCACCGGTTACTTGATTAGGAATATCTCCTGCTACTTGCTTGCTCTCGACTCTTGCAAAATTTACTTGCGGGTCAAAGTTCTCTCCAGTATTATTTTTGGCCAAAAATTGTGCCCTTTCCTCGGATACTACTTCATAGGTAACAACATGGTTTACATTTTTGTACTCTTGACCCTGATATGTAATAGTGCCATTGGCAGCATTCCATTGCTTCTGGATATTACCTGCTGCTATTGAAGCAGTATTTTTGTTTGCCGAGCCTCCATAAAAATAAATTTTACTGTAAATAGTCATCTTTCCGCCTTCAATAACAGGCTCTCCTGACATTCCACTGGGGTCAGCGAATAACATAGGATTGTTATATGCATAATTGTATGGTGACCATCCCAAAAATTTCTCTGCCAAGGGGTCTTGTGTATGCCATCTACCTATCTGAGGGTCAAAAAATCTTGCCCCAAAATCATAAAGCTCTAACCCGCTACCATCAGAAAATTCTTTCTCTTGCTTTTCTTTCCCCCCAAATTCAAACTTATTATCCATTCCAAATGACAAAGCCTTACTACTTATCCCCGACATTGTCAGCCCGAACGGATAATAATGCGTTTCTTCCAGTAGCGGTCCCCGGTTATGAGTCACCGTAAGATTATCAAAGAACACATCGATATTGTCAGTTTCATTGCTTACATAAATGTACAAATATCCGCTCTTGCTTGCTGTTAAATTAGTTCGGGTATGTGTCGTATAAGTATCGCTGTTTCCTACCTGTTCAAACCCACTGCTACCACTTACAAACTTGAATTGCTCATCAAATACCACCCAGTTGATAAACGCTTTGGGTTTGCTGCTGGTATAACCACTTTGCGTGCCCAGGAAACTTGTCACTCCTCCACTAAACACGCCGCTGCTGTTCAGTTCACTCGTAGTGCCATGCCCGCCACTTATCGGGCCAACGCCATTCACTAAAGCTGTTACAAGATCAGTCAACGGGCTCACAGGACTGTTCGGTGTATTCGTACTCTTCCACCAACTGTTCACTGTCAAATTAAATTTATCTCCCGCCATCACTTTTAATATAATGGCCGGGCCGATCTTATTACCACCACCATTCACCTTTGCCACTTTCGCGTTACCGGCAGGGGTATTGGAAGGATAACCCGATGGAGGGTTTTCCCTTGTTGCTGGTAAATTACTGTAATAGGTTTCCTCTGTTGTTGATGTGGCTGTTTCCATTGTCGCTGCCGGGTATTGATCACTTTGTGTTTCTTCTGTCAGTATCATTCTCACGTTGCCTAAATGATCTTTTAACATATAGTCGTACTGCAGGCTGTTGTCAGTATGCCTGAACCGTATCCTTCCTTCCTCTTGGCCGATGAACTGTAACCTGTCCGTGTATTGCAGTGAACTGAGTGAACCATGACTATAGGCTTTGCTTTCATACACTGCTGCGCCGATATAAGTTGTGGTAGTAGTGATATTGCTCGTGTAATCCGAACCATTATGATTGACAGTGGCACTTAACTCAGTCGTTACTTTCATTAATTTGTTGCCTGCCGCATCGTAAGTATATTCTATCGTTCCTTTGTTATTACTTCCATCCTTTTTTACCGTGATCGTTTGCGGAAGGTTCAGGTGATTGTATGCTATTCCATTGCCGCCACTATAGGTCTGGATATCCTTGTTCAGGTCCTTCACCATATTACCATTCACGTCATAGGTATAATCATCATTACTCCCATTGCCGCCATCTTTAAAATCGCCGAGTTTGTTGTCGGTAGTGATCGCGTCAATAACTTTCAGCAATTTGTTGCTGTTGCTTATATAACTGTAAGTGAGCTGGTCGATCGTCGGGCTGCTGTTGATCTTGAGCCCCTTCTGGTTCATCGTCAGAATATTCCCGTTCGCGTCATAGCTCATATTGCTCAAGCTAAAATCAATATTGGCACTCTTGCTAAAGCTGCCCGATGTGTATTGATTAAAGTCTGCTGTCAATATCCTGTTAGCAGCATCATAGGTAAAATCATACTTTCTCACCTCATCATCACCTGTGCTCTTCCACACCATGCCCGTGATATTGCCATTATACTGTTGCGCGGCAAAACTCCCCAGCGAACTTTGCCCCACCGCCTGCACCGTTGTTTTATCATAACCCAGGTCAAAACCGAACCAGTTGGTAGTGCTGCCCGTATTCTTTGCATAATCCCGGTTGGCGCCCAGCATCCAGCCACGGATATTGTAATCGAACTTTAATGTTTCTATTCCCGCGTTGCTGTTATAGGCAGGTGCCAGTTTCTTTTCATTCATTTGCCCAAGTGCGTCGTATTTAACTTCACTGATCGTTTTATAACTGCTCATCGCCCCGCTGCTCACATTGGTATTGCTTAGCTTTTTTTCTGTTTTTGTTACTCTTCCCAGGTCATCATAGGTCAGCTGAGTTACCGTTACTGTTGTTTGCGAAGGGCTGCCCGCTTTTTCCTGCTTATGTATCGTGAGCAGGGGCAGGCCCTGCCAGCCATATTGTGTAGTGATAATGTCTGTGCCGCCGCTTATGTTTTGCGCCTGCACCTGCACCGGTCTTGCTTTATCATCATAAAAACTTACAGTATATAAATACGTGGATGTGCCCAGTATCTTCGTTTTGGTGCCTGTTACCATTCCCAGCAGCTGTGTAGTTTGCACGGCCGCGTCCTGCGGGTAAGGATAGCCGCTGTTGCTCGGAGTTTGCAGGTAACCGTCATAACTATTATTTCTTGTATTGCTAAGCGGGTTGCTCTCACCACTGCGCCAGCTATAATCGTCATAAAATGTTTTGGTCTGTTCATCATAATTACTGCTTGTGCTGGGGTAAGAGATTGAACCATTAGCACTGCTGCGATGTGAACTGAACGAGGTCCCATTGGTGAGTAGCCCTGTTTCTTTAGGACGGTTCAAGTCATCGTATTTTGTAATAAGCCATTTGCCTGCCGCCCGGAGGTTCCCGTCCTGCGTCATCACCAGCCTGTCTCTCGCGTCATAGACCATGAACACCGAATCAGCACCCGGTACTTTTTTCATGTACATCCCAGCGCTATTGTTTAAAGCAATATATGCTTCGTTATACCGGTAGGTTAATGGCGGCTCATTTGTTTTATCGTACCAATTTCCTTTTATGGTATTATGTGGGCTTAACGCGCATCCTGCTCCCACATAAATCTCCATAAGGTAAGCGCCGTTCGCGAGAAAAATTCCCGAGCTATTATTATAAACCCCCTCCCATGATGCCAATTCCAGGATTTTAAGCGAATCATAAATTTTTACTATAAAATTATTGTTACTGCAAGAGTAAGGATCTGAAAAGATGAGTTCCCAGTTAAAGTACGATCCTCCATCTAAATTGCTGATGGTAAAATACTGTGTCGCCACGGGCATAGCTGTAGTAAGAAAAGTAAAGTTGGTATCAGTAAACTCCGTCGGGATATACTGATTTATCCCGTCATCAGGATTTATCTGGTTGTCATAATAATCAAGCAGGATCTGGTTGCCTTCGTAAGTAAACTCCCTGTAACCTCCTGTTGGGAAATAAATTTTCTTCAGTGAATTTGCTATACCATAGTCAGGGTCGGCACGGCGTTCCGCTTTCTGGATAACAAGTTTGTTTAGATAATACGGGTATACGCCACTTGGAAGTAAGGTTGTGTTGCTATGTGCGCCGTTGTAATAGCCCCAGTAATCAATAGCTTTGGAAAAGCGGGAAGGCAGATTAACCGTTTCTATATATTCAAACTGATACAACAGGCTATCGTTTCTAGTTCTACCAAACTCAGCGATCTTATTTAACTTTAACCGCTTATACACATAATTACTATAGGTATCTTCTGGAACTCCATCCTGCGAGAAATAAGAATAAAAAAGACGGTAGTTTTTTATTGATTGGCTCTTATGGAAAAGAGTGATTGAATCTAAACGCCTTCCCCCGGAAAAATCCAAGCGGTTAGCTGATGAATAAAACACTAATGAATCGGAGGCATGTTCAATTTTTGTCAAATACCACTCACTGGCCTCAGTGATCACGTCAACTTGTTCACCGCCATAATCACCATCAGTACAGTCATAAGTGGCACCATAGGGAGCTACAGCAGCCCGGTGCTCACCGGAGCGTGTCGTAAATGAGGTATAAGTGGATCCGTAATGAAATTTTACAACATTCTGATTGTTCATATCTCTTATCTCAACCAAGTGCCACGCTGAAGTAAAAGAAGGACTGGGTGTACCGCCGCTTTGCGTTGATGTTACATCTCTAGCGGTAACCGATTGGTCTTTATTTTTTCCAAAATAATATTTTAATCCCCTTGTATCTGTTATTATCCAGCCTGCAATAAGCTGATCAATTATTACATAATCAATATCGACCGCGTCCTGGCTTGTCAATTTAACGTTCCCATCTTCATCAATAAAAAATTTACCGCTCAAACTACCTGCGCTGAAATAGAATATATCGGGTTGCACATCCATATGTTCCGCTACTACGCTTACTGCATTATATACCGTGTCTTCACCAGGAAATTCCGAAGGTTTTATAGATGCATACATCATTCCTCCGGCAGGATTATCGTCTGCCAATCCGTTCATAGAGCGGGTAACCCTGCCACCGGCGGTAAGGCTCCATCCAAGACCTGTCCAGCTTGCCATTTCCTCAACCTTAATTCCCCCTGTTTGATAAGCCAGTTGTACAGGAACATTTATACCCTTTGCTCCAAAATTAAAGAGAGGAATATCCACTGGAACAGTGCCGGTAAAAGAACCCGGAGGCATTTCCGTTGATTTAAACAGGGCTGCTGAGTTGGGACTCACTGGGGTTATTTTTGGAATGGGGCCTTCGCTTTGCGCATATATCAAACAAGGAACCATTGCAAGGGTAAGCAGCAGGCTGGTTTTGATTTTACAAATCATATTGAGATCTGATTAGTTCGTTTATGTTTTTGCTTTCATTCATCTTATAGAATATCCCAATCTGAACAACACCGGTTGTGTTCTCGGCACCTGCTCATAACTCAAAAAATCCCACAACAACTGCACACGAGTCTTTTTAAAGAATTTACTTTTCACATTCACTACTTTACTTAACCCGATCAATCCCGATTCACCCCACTCATTCACATTTGACAAATTCAATTCACCTAACGCCGGTTTCCAGTTCAACTCATATCCACCACTCAACCACAAACTCCCTTTCAATTTCACATCTACAAATGATCTCAACCCAGCACCCTGGTGAGTGATCTTTATATTCCTGATATTATTACCCCATCCCATCTTATAACTACCACCTACACCTATTATACTTTTATCTGTAAGCTTGTAACCAACACTCAACCCAAGATCGCTTGTAACCGGCAGCAAACCATTGCTTCGAACAGTCTGCACATTCGTTCCATACTCTAAGCGCTTCCAAAAACTTTTTGTCTTTTGATTATTAGGTTTGAAACCTTCGGGCATAATATCATCACTGCTGCCTCCACCCGATGCAAGCACTTTATTTTTTAATTGCTGTATTTGCGATTGCGCATCCTGCAGGTTCTGCCGAAATTGTTGCATACCATTTGGACCAACCTGTTGCTGAATTAAATTATTAACTGAAGCTCTTGTTTGCAGGCCTGCCAAACTTACCTGTGACGGAGGATCGCCTCCCGG
>DASVNY010000283.1:0-4319 GCA_036383615.1 Chitinophagaceae bacterium | reverse complement strand
CAGGCGCATAAAATAATCGGTGAAAAATGAACACAGATGACACGGATCAAAGGGATTTTCACGGATAGACCAGTAGTCAGTTATTACAAGTCTAAAAAATCTGTGTTTATCCGTTCAATCCGTGTCATCTGTGTTCTGTTTTGCCTGTTTTAACAACTTCCTGAAGTTTTAATGCGATTGCCATGGGTGATTGATAAAGAAGAAAATGAAAACATCTCGCAACGACGCAACGGCGCGAAGTAAAGGCATTATTAAAGTTCAATCGTGGCGTCTTTGCGTCTTAGCGAGAAAATCAGTTTGTTATACATCTCGCAACGACGCAACGCCGCAAAGAAAGAGCATTGTCGTGGCGGCTTAGCGCCTTTGCGAGAATAAACCTTGTTATTTAACGAAAATGAAGGTTCTTTTTGCCTTTCCCCAATTCCTGTTACCGATATTTGCAGATACTCATGCACAATAAAAAAACAGTATGAAAAAAGCAGTTTTCATTTTCTTGTTTTGTCTTGCAGTAAAGACTTATTCGCAGGATGTTTCATTTGCCAAAAAAATGGTTGACACACTGACCTCGCCTGCATTTTGGGGTCGTGGATATACCAATGACGGAATGAAAAAAGCGGCTGAGTTTTTGGCGGCACAATTTCAATCCTATGGATTGACCCCAATGTCAGGAAAAGATTTTTTTCAAGCCTTTTCCTATCCAGCCAATACGTTTGATGGAAAGATGGAAGTATCCATCAATGGAAAAACATTGACACCCGGCAAAGATTTTATAGTAGCGCCAGAAAGCAAAGGCGTGAAAACAAGCGGTAACCTTGAAAAAATGGATAGTGTTCAGTTCATGAACAGGGAAAGCCGCCTTATTGTGAAGCTGGAAGATAAACTTACCTGGTCAGCTTCGCAGCAGCAAGCGGATTATACAGTGATATTGGTTGATAAAAAAGCATTGGGTTCGGCACCTGAAAAAATTAAAGTGAATATTGAGAATGACTTTATAAAAAATTTCAAAGCATCCAATGTTTGCGGAATAGTAAAAGGAAAGGAGAAACCTGATTCAGTCATCCTGATCACGGCTCACTATGATCATTTGGGCGGCATGGGTAAGGATACCTATTTCCCGGGAGCGAACGATAATGCAAGCGGTGTTTCATTACTGCTTAACCTGGCCCGTTATTATGCAAAGAACCCTCAACCTTATTCAATTGGTTTTATCTGCTTTGCCGCGGAAGAGATCGGTTTACTCGGCTCAAAATATTTTACAGAGCATCCCTTAGTGCCAATGAAAAGTATCCGGTTTCTTATCAATACTGATCTTGCCGGAACAGGTGATGAAGGCATCACTGTTGTAAATGCAACTGAATTCGCTAAAGAGTTTGCCTGGATGAACCAGGTGAATGATGAAAATAAATTGCTGGTCAAGATCAATGCAAGAGGCAAAGCCGCTAACAGCGATCATTACTTTTTTACTGAGAAAGGCGTACCGGCTTTCTTTTTCTATACACTCGGGGGGATAAAAGCTTATCATGATGTGTTTGATAAAGCTGAAACCCTTCCGCTAAATGAACACGAAGATCTTTTTAAGTTGATCGTGAAGTTCAACGAAAAGATAATGGGTAAATAAAAAATATAAAGATCCAATGAAGAGAATTATCATGGGATGGCTGATCCTGTCATCCTTATCCGTATCAGCTCAAACTTTAAGCACAGTTCCTTCTGACTACTGGCAGCAACGGGTGAAATATACCATGGATGTTGATGTGAACGTCGCTACCAATAAGTTTACCGGTAAACAAAAAGCCGAGTACTGGAACAATTCACCTGATACACTCACAAAAATCTTCTATCATTTATACTGGAACGCATTTCAGCCAAACAGTATGATGGATCAGCGGAGCCGCAGGCAGGGGACGATTACTGCTGATGGAAAGGCGGATTGGGATCCAAGAGTAAAAGACAGGATACTGAATTTGAAACCTGATGAAATAGGTTACCAGCGTGTGAGCACTTTAAAAGTAAATGGGAAGCTGCAGAAATTCGAAACGCAGGAAACCATTCTCGAGGTGAAACTGGACAAACCGATACTTCCAAGATCGAAAGTGTTACTCGAAATGGAATTTGAAGCGCAGGTGCCTATACAAATTCGCAGGAGTGGAAGAGATAATGCCGAAGGAGTTAAATATAGTATGAGCCAATGGTACCCGAAGATCTGCGAGTATGATAGAGATGGCTGGCACCCCACTCCTTATATCGGCAGGGAGTTTTATGGCGTATGGGGCGATTATGATGTAAAGATCTCTATTGATAAATCTTATATCATTGGTGCTACCGGTTATTTGCAAAACCCCAACCAGGTAGGTTATGGATATGAAAAACCGGGTGCGACTGTAACAAGACCGGTGGGTAATAAACTTGTATGGCATTTTGTGGCGCCCAATGTGCACGACTTTGTATGGGCCGCTGATCCTGAGTATATCCATCTTTCCAAAGAGATGAGAAATGGGTTAGTGTTTCATGTTTTTTATAAGATATCTCCTGAGCTGTTGAAAAAACAGTTCGCCAATATGTCTGAGAAAAGCAAAGCGGAGTATAAGAACAACCCGGATCAGTATGTAGCTTATTACAAATGGGAATGGGAGAGATTGCTTGAGATGGCTTATGTAATGCTACCCTTTATTGAAAAAACATTCGGCCCATATGCATATAACGCATATTCATTTATACAGGGAGGTGATGGCGGAATGGAATACCCGATGGCGACTTTATTAAAAGGCGCGGGTCCCGATCTCGTGATACATGAATTCATGCACAGTTGGTACCAGGGTATGTTGGGAACAAATGAATCTTTATATCCCTGGATGGATGAAGGCTTCGCCACTTTCGCAGAAGCAAGGGTGCTTGCATCCCTTAACTTATTTGAAGATAATTCCCGTCCACATGCAGATACTTACACTTCTTATTATCGTCTTGTAAAAAGCGGCAAAGAAGAACCTCAAACTACACATGCTGATCATTACAATACTAATTACGCCTATAAGATCGCTTCTTATGTAAAGGGGGCTATCTTTTTGGAGCAATTGGGTTATATAACCGGCGCACCCGTAAGAGATAAAATATTATTGGATTACTATCGTCAATGGCGATTTAAACATCCCGCGGCTTCTGATTTTTTGAAAATAGCAGAGAAGGCAAGTGGTTTGAAACTCGATTGGTATAAAGAATATTGGGTCAATACAACAAAAACGATCGATTATGAGATCGACAGTTTATGGGAAGAAGGAGGAAAAACAAAGATCAGGATGAGTAACCAGGGAATGATGCCGATGCCGATTGATCTGCAATTGACTTTTAAAGATGGATCAAAAGAATTGCATTATGTTCCAATGAACTTAATGTATGGTGCAAAATCAGCTGAAGATTCTTTAACGAGAAAAGTCTATGCAGCCTGGAGATGGACACAACCCACTTATATTATTGAAACGAATCGAAAACTCACCGATCTTGTCACTGCCGAGATAGATCCAAGTCAGCGAATGGCCGATGTTGAGCGAAAGAATAATAAGCTTGAGCTGAAGTGGTGACCAGGTAATGTCTAAAAAAATAAAACCATCCGCAGTAGCTGATGGTTTATTTTTTTTGATTAAGGCCCCCTTTATCGATACAATGAAGGAAGTTTAATGGTCAATGGCTATAAGTGTTAATGCTGAGTCGAAGGTAGGGAGCTGCCCAAAAAATGCCTATACCACTTTTGTGGTATTTTTTATTTAATAAGTTAAAATTCAATGAAAAGCCGGCTTTTAGCGGCCAAAATACTTGTTCACAGCCTCTACCCGGTTGCTAACGTGCAGTTTTTCATACACATGATACACATGTTTGCGGATGGTGTCGTTGGCGAGATTCAGGGCCGCGGCGATCTCTTTATACATCATGCCCCTTGATAATAATTCAAGTATCTCTCTTTCCCGGTTGGTTAGGTTTTCAAGGTCACTATCACCGATTGCCACAGGTTTATTGATAAAAGCGGCCACAACTTTCCGGGCGATCTGGCTGCTCATGGGTGCGCCCCCCTCATATAATTCACGAATGGCTTCAAGCATACGGGTAGGGGTGGTCTTTTTCAAAATATAACCGCTGGCGCCGGCGCTTAAGGCTTCAAATATCTTTTCATCCTCTTCATAAACCGTACACATCATGAAATTGGTGGCAGGAACCCTGGGTTTCAAAGCCCTGACACAATCGATCCCGCTTTCGTCGCTACTGAGGTTAATATCCATCAAAACGACATCAGGCTTTAATAAAGGGATCTGGCGGATAGCATCATCGGC
>DASVNY010000282.1:0-2240 GCA_036383615.1 Chitinophagaceae bacterium | reverse complement strand
GGCATGGATTAACAAGTGGCATGACTGCTGCCACTACTCAATTGGGGAAGCCGGGAATTTTGCATGGCAGTAAGAGTTTGCTGATGCAAACAGAAGATGGGCAGGTAATAGAGCCACATAGTATTTCTGCCGGTTTGGATTACCCGGGTATTGGTCCTTTGCATGCGCATTTATTTGAAACGGGAAGGGCCAGTTTCCTTAGCGCAACTGATGAGGAAGCATTAACAGCGGCATTTGATTTAGCTAAGCTGGAAGGCATCATTCCTGCATTGGAAACAGCTCATGCATTGGCTGCATTAAAACAAGTAAAATTTAATAAAGAAGATATAGTGGTGATCTGTTTGAGTGGAAGGGGGGACAAGGACCTTGGAACATACATGAAAAACTTATGAGCCGGATAAAAGAATTATTTAGTAAAAAGAAAGATCGTGTGCTGAACGTTTATTGCACCGCAGGCTATCCGCAACTTGAATCGACGCTGGTGGTCATGAAAGCATTGCAGGAAAACGGCGCCGATATCATTGAACTGGGCATGCCGTATAGTGACCCGTTGGCTGATGGCCCGGTCATTCAACAAAGCAGCAGCATTGCGTTGGCAAATGGAATGACAATAAAAAAACTGTTTGAGCAATTAAAGGATTTCCGGGAAGATATCCATATACCCGTTGTACTTATGGGATATATGAATCCTGTTTTGCAATATGGATTTGAAAAATTTTGTGCGGATGCCGCTGCGGTTGGCATAGATGGATTGATACTGCCCGACCTGCCGCAATATGAATTTGAAACGGAGTATGGAAGCTTAGTAAAGAAATACGGTCTTGATTTTATTTTTCTTGTTACCCCGGAAACATCAGCTGAACGGGTAAAAAAGTTAGATGAGCTAAGCAGTGGTTTTTTGTATGCCGTATCTTCTTCCTCAACCACCGGGAGTGAAAAAAGCAATGGTGGGGGCGAAGAATATCTAAAAAAACTTAAAGCCCTGCAATTGCAGAATCCAGTATTGGTAGGGTTTGGAATTAAGGATAAGCAAAGCTTCGGAGCCGCTTGCGAGCATAGCAACGGGGCAATAATCGGCAGTGCATATATAAAGGCATTAAGCGGGAAAGCAGGCATTTCTGAAGCCACAAAGACCTTTCTTTCTGCCATCCTGGGCTGAAAATTGTCCACAGAAAGGCAGGAGCTCGTATTTTTTCCTGTTTTAAAGGCATAAAATTGTTAAACGGTGCTGCCGGAGGTTGTTATGTGCAAAGGGATTTTATAAATTTGTCCTTGCTTTAAAATTTTCAACAAACGGTTATGATAAGATCATTGCTCCTGGTTAGTGTTGTGTTCTCTCTTTCTGCAACGGCACAGGTTGCCAATACTTCTGCCAAAAAAACGCCGGCGACAGAAAAATCATTTACGATAACAGGCGAGATAACAGGTGTGGCCAGGGGCACGGTTGTTAAGCTTACCAACGCCAATACAAGCACCGAGATCACTACAGCAGTTGTAGAAGAAAAAAAGTCTTCTATCAAAAAAGATGGCAAAACAGTACCTGTTGTTAAGAATGTTTTTGTATTGCAAGGCACAATGCCCGAGCCAGATCTTTGTCTTTTGTCTGTTGGCGAGTTAAAGCCTTTTAACCTGTATGCAGAGAACAGCAAGATCAGTATAACCGGGACCAATACCGAAGTAAACAAATGGGTCGTTAAGGGTTCCAACTCTCATACCGACTTTCAGCAATTTGAAAGCACTTTTTCACCACTGGCAAGTGTGTTGAATGCTACCGCCACAACCATCAATAGTATGGTGCCTGGTCCGGGTCGTGATTCAATGATGATGATATATACCGGGCTTCAGCAAAACATCCAGAATAAAATAGACGAATTTGTCAGCACAAGAAGCTCATCTTATGTATCGCCATTTGTATTGCTGGTGATGATGAATTTCAATAGTGACCCGATGATGGCTGAGACAAGATTCGCTAAATTAACCCCAGGCGTGAAAGATTCCTATTTGGGAAAGATCCTTGCTTCACAGATCGAAGAAGCGAAGATCGGCGCCATAGGCACTACAGCAATGGACTTCGTTCAACCCGACACACTGGGTAATAATATCGCCTTATCTTCTTTTCGTGGTAAGTATGTGCTGATAGATTTCTGGGCAAGCTGGTGCGGACCTTGTCGTCATGAAAACCCAACAGTTGTTTCTAACTATCAAAAATTCAGGAATAAAAACTTTACCGTATTAGGTGT
>DASVNY010000281.1:0-1506 GCA_036383615.1 Chitinophagaceae bacterium | reverse complement strand
GGTGATGAATTTATTCATGAAAGTATTATCGGTAGTAAATTCACGGGCCGTATAGAAGAAGTGTTGACTGTTGCTGGCAAACCCGCAATACGTCCCTCAGTAGAAGGTTGGGCAAAAATTTACGGTTATAACACAATCTGGATAGATAAGGAGGATGATCCGTATGCGCACGGGTTCCAGGTAATTTCATTGGGAAAAGTAGAAAAATCAAAATACAATGTCTTCAAGAAGAAAATTTATTTACCAGGCATCGGCATTAACAGCAGGCAGCATACTGGCAGCAAGTGATGTGTTTGCCATATTTAAAAACAGGATCGCTCCATCCAACCAGGTGAATGTTGGCGTTATCGGGATCAATGGCATGGGCTGGTCAAACCTGCAGGCTATATTGAAAGTGCCGGGAGTGAATTTAGTGGCGCTTTGCGATATCGATAAAAATGTGCTCGACAAAAGGCTGGGTGAATTGGCAAAGATGAATGTGGATGTCAGCAAGATAAAAACATTCAACGATCACCGGGCATTGCTTGATATAAAAGAAATAGACGCGGTGGTCATTGCTACACCTGATCACTGGCATTGTTTGCAGATGGTGGATGCATGCAAAGCAGGTAAGGATGTGTATGTCGAGAAACCTGTTGGCAATTCAATTGAAGAGTGCCGCATCATGATAGCGGCGCAAAAGAAATATAACCGGGTTGTACAAGCGGGTCAATGGCAAAGAAGCCAGCAGCATTTTAAAGATGCTGTTGATTTTGTTCATAGTGGTCAATTGGGAAATATCCGCACGGTAAAAGTGTGGTGTTATTTGGGTTGGAAAAAACCGCTTCCTTTTGTCGCGGATAGCCCTGTTCCGGCAGGCGTGGATTATACCCGTTGGATAGGTCCTGCTGCAACACATCCTTTTAATGCTAACCGTTTTCATTTCACTTTTCGCTGGTTCTGGGATTATGCCGGTGGCTTGATGACCGACTGGGGTGTTCATTTGCTCGACTATGCTTTGTTGGGTATGAATGCTACTGTTCCAAAATCGATCAGCGCAATGGGAGGAAAATTCGCGGATCCCTCATCGCCACAGGAAACACCCGATACATTGTGTGCATTATATGAGTTTGACAAGTTCAACCTGGTGTGGGATCATGCGATAGGCATTCAGAATGGTTTGTACAATAAAGAACATGGTATCGCTTTTATTGGCAATAATGGCACATTGGAACTGGACCGCGGTGGCTGGGAAGTGTTTGAAGAAGGCAGGAGCGCCAATAAAGTGAAAGTGGAAAGAAAGCTAAAGAGCGATGTAGGTCTTGATAAACACATGGAAAATTTTGTGAGTGTTATCCGCTCAAGAAAGATGGATGAGTTGAAATGCCCGATCGAATCAGCTTCACATATCGCCGTATTGAGCCAGATGGGAAATATTGCTTACCGCTCCGGCAATAAATTGCAATGGAACAAGGCAGCCGGTAAATTCACTGACGACAAGATCAATAAAAAATATTTTGCAGCTCC
>DASVNY010000280.1:0-4446 GCA_036383615.1 Chitinophagaceae bacterium | reverse complement strand
TCACCCAATCTTGGAAAATTTGTTGCTGCTAATAAAGACTTATTGAAAGCTGATGTAATTCTTATCAGCGACAGCTCAATGCTGAGTATGGAAAATCCATCACTGGATACCGGCGTTCGTGGTTTAAGTTATATCCAGGTGGAAGTGACTGGCGCTAACAGGGATCTGCACAGCGGAACTTATGGCGGCGCAGTTGCCAATCCCATCACTATTCTGGCGCAAATGATCGCAAGTTGCCACGATGAAAATAATCATATCACCATTCCTGGTTTTTATGATGATGTGGTAGTGGCAAGCAAAGAAGAAAGAGATCTCATCAATATGGCGCCTTATGATGAAAAAGAATATATGGATGAATTAGGCGTGAAAGAATTGTGGGGGGAAAGAGGATATACTACCTATGAGAGAACAGGTATTCGCCCCACATTGGAAGTAAACGGTATCTGGGGTGGTTATACTGGTGAAGGCGCAAAAACAGTTCTTCCATCCAAAGCATTTGCAAAGATCTCTGCAAGATTGGTTCCTAATCAATCTTCCGATAAGATCACCGAAATATTATTGAAGTATTTTAAATCCATTGCTCCCAAATCAGTGGAAGTAAAAGCGGAACTGCATCATGGTGGAGAGCCCTATATGACACCGATCGATAGCAAAGGGTACAAAGCAGCAGCCAAAGCTGTGGAAACAACTTTTGGGAAAGCTCCTATACCCGTTCGTGGTGGTGGCAGCATTCCGATTTGTTCAATATTAGAAAAAGAGCTGGGTATTAAAATAATTTTCATGGGCTTTGGACTGGACAATGACAACCTGCATAGCCCGAACGAGAAATATAATATCGAAAATTATCACAAGGGCATTGAAACGATACCTTATTTCCATAAATACTTTGCAGAAATGTAACAGAATCGATTAAAATCATTGGAAAATCCCATTCGCTAATGCCAATGGGATTTTTTAATTTTAGGATATGAAAGTAGCAGAAGCATTTGATCGATCATTGTTCTGGGATGTGAACCCTGACAATTTGAATTGGAACAAAAGTAAACAGCTAATCATAGAGCGGGTTCTTCAAAGAGGATTGACGAAGGAAGTAGCTACCCTTTTCGAAAAATATTTATTATCTGAAATAAAAGAGGCCATATTAAGAAGCCAGACCCTTGATAAAAAAACGGCCAATTATTTCAGTATCAAACTCGACATTCCCTTGTCCTCTATACATGTTGCACCTCAATACTATTGACAGAATTACCGAAGAAACTCTGCGGTCTCTCCTGGTGAAGAAGTTTACAGGATTTTTCTAAACTTGTAGCTGATGCCTGAAAAAGAAAAACTCCGCCTTGATAAATATCTCTGGGCCATCCGCCTGTTTAAAACAAGAACGATGGCTGCAGCCACATGCGATACAGGCAAAGTAAAATTCAATGGCCTTGCTGCAAAGGCTTCCAAACATGTTGCACTAAATGATGAATATGAAGTAAAGACCGAAGAAAAACGCTGGCGCATCAAAGTGACCGGTTTACTACATAAAAGAGTGAAATACGAGGAAGCAATCAAATTTTATATCGACATCACCCCTGCTGAAGAAATTCAGCGACTGCAATACCAGGCCGCTAGTTTTCATACCGGCAAGCGACCCAGCAAGATAGGCCGGCCCACCAAAAAGGAAAGAAGAGATCTCGACGATTTTTTTGAGGCCCCGGCTGATTAAAATCATCTCCCGGCTTTGCTCTCGTCAGTTTTTTCCCCTGCCGCTATTTCTAATTTAGCAGTGTCACAATTTCTTCCAATGGTAAAAGTGTTAAGGAATATGTTTATGCATATTGCACCCGAGCGGTTAATAGGCGATATTCAAAGGGAATTCAATACCGTTTTTCCTTTTCTAAAGCTGGAGTTCTACCGGCCTGGTGAAAGTGCATTTTTACCAGCTAAACGTTTCCTGCCTCCCAAATACGCCATTCAAAACGTTGACCCTACTGATCACGAAGGATATGCTGTAGTAAATGAAAGTATGACTGTAGCGGAATTAGAGCACCAGTTCCTCAATCTATTTGGTGTGGGCGTGCAGGTGTATAGAAAATCCGGCAATCTCTGGCTCGAAACAACAATGACAGATAACTGGACACTGCAAAAACAAAATGAACACGGCCGGGAAATATCAATAAAGTAGGTTGCTGAGTTTGTCAGGGTTAACAACACATATCTTTCCCTCTTTTATCTCGACTAATTTTTCAGCTTTAAAATCGCTCAGCGTTCTTATCAGTGATTCAGTAGCCGTGCCCACATAGTGAGCAATATCTTCTCTTGATATTTCAATTGGGTTGCCGCCGCCATTACTGTTATACTTGCCATGAATATCCACCAGTGCCTTCGCCACTCTTTTGCGTAAAGAGCTGTAGGCAAGGTTCAACAAACGCTCTTCCTTCTCCTTCACATTTTGCGTAATGATCTTTATAAATTTTGCTGCTACATTAATATCGCTATTGATCATTTGCAAAAAATCTTCTTTGGGGATCAGCATGATCTCCGCATCTTCGAGCACCACCGAACTGTCATCATAATTTTTATCCTCTATCAATGCAGGAAATCCCATAAAATCACCTTCACTGAAAATATCGGTGATATAATCCTTGCCATCTTCATTTGTTTTGAACCCCTTGACTTTCCCTTTCATAAGATAATACAGGAAACGAGGACGTTTTCCCTCCTGGTAAAGTGTTTGCTTTTTGGTAAATGATCCGATCTCATATTGATCAGCCAGGTCATTCATCATACCAGTGCCTTTCACATCCTTCAAAAACTGGCTTACACCCTGCTGTGACAAACTATATTTTTGATCCAACACTTCAGATTTCTTCAACCGCACCTCTATAGCGTTCAACAGCTCAATATCCTCAAATGGTTTGGTGATATAATCATCGGCGCCCATTTCCATTCCTTTCCTGAAATCAGTTCTTTCTGTCTTAGCGGTAAGAAAAATGAAAGGAATATTTTGTGTCTCTGCGTTCTTCCTGAGTAAATGCAATACACCATAGCCATCCAACTCGGGCATCATGATATCGCAAACGATTAGCGCCGGCTTTTCTTTTAATGCTGCTTCCACTCCCTGCTTGCCATTCTCAGCCGTAAAGGTTTTATACCCCGCCAGCTCTAATATCTCAGCAGTGTTCTCCCTGATACCGGGATTATCGTCTATAACTAAAATTGATTTCATACTATGGATGATTTACAGGAATAGTAATAGTGATAGTTGTGCCTTTATCTAATTCGCTTTTCAAAATTACATCTCCGCTCAGGAGATCGGCATATCTCTTCACGATATGTAATCCAAGACCGGTCCCGGCTATATTAATGGCATTGGCCCCACGGAAAAAGCTGGAGAACAAATGTTCCTGGTCCTCTTCCGCAATACCGATCCCCTTATCACTAACTGATATAATTGCTTTGCCACCTGAATTTTTTACCACCAGGTCGATCTCTTTATCCTCATCTGAAAATTTAATAGCATTCGTAATAAGATTAATAAGGATATTCTTCAGTAATTTTTTGTCAGAATAAATATTATTATCCCCGGAGTAGTCAACGTTTATTTGCTGACCATTTTTCAAAAGCCCTTTCATTTCATCAACCGTTTCATTGATAAACAAGGACAGGTCAAAATTACCCGCCTTTGTTTCCACTTTTCCTTCATCGAGCTTACCCAATGAAAGAAAGTCTTCGAGAATATCATTCAGGTGCTTTACCGAATTCTTGATCTTATCAATATGCCTGCTTCGCTTATCCTGCTCTTCCTCTTTAGTGTATTTCGAAAGCAATGACGCCGATGATAGCACAGTGCTTAGCGGAGTTCTGAATTCATGGGAGGCCATTGAAACAAAACGGCTTTTAATTTCATTAAGCTGTCTTTCTTTATCCAATGCTTCACTCAATTCAGCCTGGGATTGCTCAAGCCGTTGCAATGCTTCTTTCAGAATCATCGTTCTTTCTTCGACCTTTGCTTCCAATTCAGCATTCAACTTCCTGATCTCATTACTCACTCTTTCCAGTTCCGTTTGCTGCCGAAGCATGTTTTTCTCAATTTCCTTTCTGCCTGTGATGTCAACAATAAAAGCAATAACAAATGTTTCTCCTTCGCGATTATAATGACTAAGACTTACTTCTAACGGTATATTGGATCCATCCTTTTTTCTTCCATGCAGATCCCTTCCCTGCCCCATCGACCGGTTGGAGGGTTTTTGATAAAACCCATCCCTCAATTCTTTATGATAGGGTTTTACATTATCAGGGATCAGCACTTCTATCGGTTTATTAACGAGTTCTGTACTGCTGTAATCAAATATTTTTTCTGCCGCCGGATTTACTAAAACGATCACTCCTTTCCCATCTGTCAGAATAATGCCTTCGGTGGCATTTTCAAACAGCGATGTCATATGCTCATAATTGGCCATA
>DASVNY010000279.1:0-3045 GCA_036383615.1 Chitinophagaceae bacterium | reverse complement strand
AACAAAAATAACTGCATTAAAGAAAGCAATAAATGAAGGCATCGGAAGTGGTTTTGATTCTACTTTCAATGCAAAAAAACACCTGGAAAAGCTTAAATCAGCAAAAAAGAAGAATGGGTAAATATATCCTTTCTAAAAAGGCAATAGAAGATATATCTTCTATCTGGGACTATACATTCGAGGTTTGGTCAGAATCCCAGGCTGATAAGTATTATAACATGATAATCGACTGTTGCCAGGAGATCGCCAGTAATAAAATTTCCGGGAAAAAATATGTTGATGTAGCTGAAGGCATATATGGGACCAGGATAGGACAACACATTATTTTTTATAGAAAATCCACAAAAGGAATAATAGAAGTTGCCAGGATATTACACAGCAGGATGGATTTGAAATTTCATATAGAGTAACCGCTGCAGAAGCAATAATAATTGCAGGATGATCAATTACAATAACAAACTATTCAAACCCATTAGTAATGCTGAAAATGGAGAGGTCTCCGGCGAAACGGTCTTTCATTACAAACAGGTTGGCATTATCGTTACTGCCGATTACAAGGGTGGAAGAATAGTATTGGGACAATTGATCGGCATCGTAGATGAGCAAGGAAATATCGATTTGCGTTATCACCAGGTAAATGATAAAGGCGAACTAATGACAGGCATCTGCCGGTCAACACCAGCAATAATGCCCAACGGGAAAATAAGATTACACGAAAGCTGGAAATGGACATCGGGCGATTATTCAGAAGGCAATTCAGTGATCGAAGAACAATAAGTGCAGACTAAAATTTACCACATAGGATCATAGGTACATAGCTGCACATAGAGAGCTAACTATGTGCCCCTATGTTTCTATTGTGACTATGTGGTAAATCTAAAAGCGTTTTAAATAATGTCAATGAAAAAATACCTGTTCTTACTCTTCCTTCTCTACTCACCCACTCTTTTTGGGCAACAACATAATGCTGACACTTCCTTTCCGATCAATAAACAAACTTTTAAAATACAGACAAGGGAAATCAATGCCGACCAGATTACCTTGACAATTTATCGTAACGCAAAAATCATCATGGTTGATACTATTGAGTCAGATGGTCTTTCAGGTCTTAAGTTTCCTGACTTTGACAAAGACGGCAATAAAGACATCATGCTGACCTACATGGGAAATAACTTTACCTACAACTTATATCTCTTTGACAAAACGAAGAATGTGTTCAGGTTCGTAAAAGGCTTTGACAGGTTTCCTGCATCACAACAACTAAAGGCAAATCCCAAATATTATTTCTCTTATCACCGGGCGGGTTGTGCCGACATGAATTGGGTCAGCGACATTTTCTATATTGCTGATTTTAAAACCATTCATATAGGGCAGATCTATGGCAAGGGCTGTGATGCTGATATTAAGAAAGAACCACAGATCATAGAGATTTATAAAATAATTGGCAATACAGAAGACAAAGCAACGCTGATAGAGAAACTTCCCTATCTAAAACACATTCCAAACTTTGGCGACAAATGGGATTTTATAAAAAAGTATTGGGAAAAGAATTACTTAAAAGTTGTTCCAACAAGAACGACGAACCGGTAACCACGCAGCAGCGAATAAAGACACGCATCACAACATCGGGAACAATAATCAATAATAAATAATTCAATAATCTACTCTAATTTCCACTCCGCCGCTTTAATAACAGCATCCAATCTTGCCGGCTTCTCACTATCCACCCATATTTGCACTAACTGACCTCCTTTCAAAAAATTCTTTGCAAAAGCAGACACTTGCCCATTCTCATTTTTGCCCAGGACCACATCCACTTTTTTCTCATCGAGATATAAAGAGGTTACCCAGTAAGGAGACAATCCTAATTGTTTTCCTTTCTCTGTTGCAAAACTTGGATATTGCCCGATAAAAGAACGGGTGTCGCCGGCGCCATAATCAATACCCAATAATGTATCGGCAGCATGAGGCCGGAAACCGATCGGGTTTCTTGTCTTCTCATCCATTTGATAAACGATCGGGTTGATACCTGTCAGCACGATCTTTCCACCATTATCCAAAAATTTACGGAGCAACGCATCATTACCATTATTAATAATAGCCGCAGGGAAGTATAATGAAGCAAAAACGATTACTGTAGGTGAATAAGGTCTTGATAGTATCGCCGCCAACGAATCAGCATTAATAGTTCTGTATCCATTGCCGGCGAGATAATTTTTTACCGACAGGTCATTACCTCCACGATAGTAAACATTAGTGTTGGGTTCATAATAAACATAACGATTCAGGTTTGTCTTATGCTCCCTCCTGTCTTCATGGCCGGCGAAAGCATAGAGATTACCATCATCCGAGCCTGCATACAATAAATTATCATTCCATACAGGCGATGACATCATCATGCCATCCGTTCTGTATTGAGAAATTCTTTTCCCGGTTTTAAGATCGATACAGGTCATTTGTCCATCAAAGCCTCCTGCATACACTTTATCACCGGAAATAAGTGGCGAAGCCCAAATAGCGGATGCCGTTCTATACTTCCAAATTTCTTTCCCCGTCTCAAGGTTAACCGCCTGCACAAAACGACCATCGGATGTTCCGGTTACTACAAAAGAATCTTTGACGGCCACAGTCGAGATCACCCATGAAACCTGGTGATCCATTTGCCATATCTTCTGTCCTGATTGGCTATCGACGCAATACAAATAACCATCTCTCGCGCCAAAGATCACTTTACTGCCAACCACTACAGGGCTTGATGTGATGGCGCGGCGATCAAATCCGAAATTCTCATTCTTCATTGTATCGCCGTTGATCTTATACTGCCACAGTTCCTTGCCCGACTTTATATCCAATGCATATAAAGTCGCTTCTGTATCGCCAAAATAAACCCTGGTTCCGCTTACAGCAACAGTTGAACGAACAATCCCTTTGCTGCCGAATTTCCAAACCAGTTTTCCCGTTTGGGGATTCAGGGCATACAAAAAACCATCATCGCCGCCGATGATCAGTTTTCCGTCATGCAAAACAGGAGAAGAATAATAATAA
>DASVNY010000278.1:0-4240 GCA_036383615.1 Chitinophagaceae bacterium | reverse complement strand
TTCCCATAGTCTTCTCCCAAAATGGGATCATTCATTTATTTTATTATCCTCTTTCTTTTTCATCCTGTATTCTCTCGATCCTACCAGCAGTAAAATAATTCCTCCCGAAAACAACACCCAGGGCATACTATCATTTCTCAGCGCTTTCGATTTTGTCATTTCATAATACTGGGCAACAAAAGCACCCGCTATTAATAATCCTGACAACCAAAATGAAAGTTTATATCCCATTTAATATCTCTCTATTCAAGGTTAACCTCTAATAGCTTGTCTTGCGAACAATAACCATCTCTTTCCTTTCTTCACCCACACCTCCAGTACTTTCAAGCGATAGATCACTGCATTGCCACCATTTAATGAAACTTCATAATCCCCCACAAATCTTGCATTCGCCATACTCCCATTTATCGTTAGCTGCAGGCTATCTTCTTTTATGCTCTTATAACTCGTGTAGCCTGTTTCCAGGTTTTTGATCATTTCATTTTTAGTTTCCACCCAACCGTTGCTATGTCCGTAACTCAACGCCTTATCGGTTTGCTGGTTAATAGAAACTGTATTCTTTTTCACCAATGCCTGGTGAAACTCTTTTATCGTTGCTGTCAGCCTTGCTTCCTCAGCCTGTGCAGCAAGGATCAAACTTATAAAGAGCCCTGTTATCGTTACAATTGTCTTTCTCATTTATATTCTCTTCAGCACATATTGATCTCCCAGATTTCCTGAGATCCTTTTGCCATCAGGCCCTAGCTGGACAAGCGTTGAATCTGCTTTTAAAAAATGATCTGCCCCATCATTGATACCCAAAAGGTGCAATGTATCCCCATGCATCATGAATTTGCCGCTTGCCGTTATTTCATTGCTGCCTTCACCTGTTGACTTTCGCCCGATATACAGATCTCTTTTTTTATAGGTATCGTCATCCATCAGGGTGATGGTTACTTCAATACCCTTACAATCTGCACAGGGAGTAACTCCGGTATAACTTGCCGTTACAACCGGGTCTTTCTTCACAACAGGTGCAGCAGTAGTATCAGCTTTTTTATCTTTTTTCTCTTCAGCATTATTGCATGCCATTAAAACAAAGAACAGGATCGCCAGGAAAATGATGATCTTTTTCATATCGCAAGTTTTAAGTTCAGTTGTCAGCAACCGCACTTTTCTCGCACTCGTTTGATGATCGCATCCACTTACCTACCTACACTACATACAAAGACAATTATTGAGGCTTGTCCATGTTTACCATCCAATTGAAACCATATTTGTCTGTCAGCATGCCAAAACGGTGTGCCCAGAATGTTTCCTGTGGCGCCATCATCACTGTTCCACCTTCTGCAAGACCATTAAAAGCTTTCTCCAGTTTTTCAACTGAATCAAAATGCAGGGAAAGGCTTACAGTATTCCCGGAATTTAATTTATACCCGGGAGGACCATCAGATGCCATGAATGAACCTGCCTCACATTGAAAAGAAGCATGCATCAGCCTGTTCTTAAATTCATCAGGCGTTTGCGCACCCATCGGTGAATCACCAAAGCTTTGCTGAAACAAAATTTTTCCATCAAGGGCCTTGCAATAAAACTGCAGGGCCTCTGTTCCGTTTCCATCAAAGTTGAGATATGGTACTATTCCTTGCATATTTTAGTTTTTAGATGTTCTATTACATTCTTCAATGATCGCATCAACTTTTTCTTTTGTTAAATGCTCCCTGTAGGTTTTACCCATTTGCATCATGGGGGCATAACCACAGGCACCCAGGCATTCCACAGTTTTCAATGTAAACATTCCATCCGCGGTTGTTTCACCCGGCTTGATGCCAAGCTTATCATAGATGTACTTTATGATATCATCACTGCCATTCAACATGCAGGGACCGGTTTGACAAACTTCGAACATGTATTTACCTACCGGTTTTAAATTATACATGCTGTAGAAAGTAGCCACTTCATACACTTCGATTGATTCCAGTTGCAATAAAGAAGCAACATAATCCATCGTTTCAGCGCTTAGCCATCCGCCAAATTCTTCCTGCGCCAGGTGCAATACAGGTATTACCGCACTCTTTTGCTTTCCTTCCGGGTAGAAAGAGATGATGCGCTGTACTTCCTTCATTTTATCGTCACTGAATCTCATGATCCTATTTTGAAATTTTGGTCCCGGTAATTATCGGGATCCCAATTTTATTTTTCCCAATTATTATGCGTCAAGCTCTCCGGCTATCAAATTCAAACTACTCATCGTGATGATCGCATCACTCAACATTGAATCCTTTGTCAACTCACTATATGCCTGGTAATAAATAAAACAAGGACGGCGGAAATGCAAGCGATACGGTGTTCTGCCGCCATCGCTTATCAAATAAAATCCCAGCTCACCATTACCACCTTCCACTGCCTGATATACTTCGCCGGCCGGAATCTTTGTTTCTCCCATGATGATCTTAAAATGCCAGATCAACGCTTCCATCTTTGTATAAACATCTTCTTTGGGAGGTAAATAGTATTCAGGAATATCGGCATGATATACTTCCGCTTCAGCTCCTTTAAATTTCTGCACTTTATGATAAGCCTGCTCAATAATGCTTAATGATTGCCACATCTCCTGGCTACGCACCATCCAGCGATCATAGTTATCACCGGTAGTGCCAACAGGGATTGTAAAATCAAAATCTTCGTAACTGCTGTAAGGCGTATGCACCCTTACATCATAATCAACACCTGCTGCCCGAAGATTGGGACCAGTGAATCCATAATTCAATGCTCTGTCCGCACCAATCGCACCTGTACCTTGTGTTCTTTCCATGAAGATCCGGTTGCGTTGAAAAAGATTTTCAAACTCTTTCAGCACCTCCGGGTATTCAGTCAGGAATTTTTCCAATTTCTCGAAAGCGATATTGTTGAAGTTTCTTTCAAACCCACCAATACGACCCATATTTGTCGTTAACCTTGCTCCGCATACTTCTTCATATATCTCATAGATCAACTCACGATACTGCATCACATACAGGAATCCTGTATAAGCGCCAGCATCCACACCCACAATAGAATTGCAAATAAGATGATCAGAGATTCTTGCCAGCTCCATGATGATGACACGGAGATAATCTACCCGCTTTGGCGTTTTTACACCCAATAATTTTTCGCAGGTGAGATGCCAACCCATGTTATTAATGGGGGAAGAACAATAATTCAACCTGTCCGTAAGCGTAGTGATCTGTGCAAGCGGGCGGCGTTCTGCCAATTTCTCAAATGCCCGGTGAATATATCCTACGGTTTGATCAGCCGAAACGATACGTTCACCATCCAGCTCCAATATATTCTGGAACACACCATGCGTTGCCGGGTGTGTTGGACCCAGGTTTAGCGTGGTGGTGGTTTTCTCGATCGAGCCTTCTGGTAATTTTATGTGGTTCTCTGACATTGCTGTCGTTACTATTTTTGTGTTGAACCCCTATGGGTTACCAATATTTTACCCCTACGGGGTAATTGTACATCTTCACATTCGCAAATTCGCACACCTGCACATTTTCATTTCCCTACCCTCTCCCAAACATTTCATCGTCCTTATCAATTCTTGTCTGGTCCTCCAATGGAAATTCTTTCCGCATTGGGAAATAATCCATTTCGTCCACATTTAATATCCTTTTCAGGTTTGGATGACCAACAAAATTCACCCCAAAGAAATCATAGGTCTCTCTTTCCATCCAATTGGCAGCTGAGAATAGACCCGTTGCTGTATAAACATCAGGCTTACTACCATCTGTAAATACTTTGAACCGGATACGAATATTGTCTTCCAGGTTATGCAAATGATATACGACCGCTAATTCTCTTGCTTTCTGATCGGGATAATGCACGGCGGTAAGATCGGTCATGAAACGAAATTTCAACTCCTGGTCATCGTATAAAAAATTCAGCACTTTGAGGTTTACCTCCTTTGGCGCTTCAAAGGTCAGCATGCCATAAGGTTCCTGGAAATTGAAAACCTGCTCACCAAATTTTTCAACCAGCCTGTTCTTAATATGTTCGTTCGTCAATGCCATTTTTAGCTTCGAGTCCCGAGCTATGAGCTTCGAGACATTTATACGTTAATTGTTACTTTAAGAACTCGTAGCTCACAGCTCGTAGCTCATCGCTTTTCTATTGTATCCCGTAACTTTCCAACAATGCTTTATACTGCTCACCGTTTCTTCTCCGCAAACTTTCTTTACCTACCAGCTCCTGGATCTTTATCACGCCATCAATAATT
>DASVNY010000277.1:0-2446 GCA_036383615.1 Chitinophagaceae bacterium | reverse complement strand
CTAAAGTCTATTTCAATTTAGTTCAAAAAACGCTATCAGGGCAGGAAAAAACCGCACAATGGTGGAGAAAAATTTACTGTGAAACGCTAACAATTGTATGCGTTTATACAATAAAGCTGACTGGCAATTAGTTATTGTTGTAGTTCTTCGTCCTTCCAAACCTGCTGCTCATTCTGGAACTAAAAAAAATGTGTGACATGAAAACTACTCAACAAAGCAGCCACCCGAAACCAGTCATCACCCAAACGCAAAACAATACGACCTTATGGATAGGTCATTTGCAAACTGATCCCACCGATCATTTCGCGGGGCAAACTTTTATTTGTCCGAATGATGGCTTGCTGGATAATATCCAGGTCTATTCAGCCTCTGTGCAATATCCCGGTGATTTAAGGATGACCTTGCATGAATTTGATGCGGCCGCAAAAATTTGGGGACCTGCCATTGCGGAAGCAACATTATCCGTAGAGAAAAAGGATGGCGCCAAATGGATACAATTTGACCTCCCATCTATCCAATTGCAAAAAGGCAAGAGTTATGGTTTTCGTTTAAATGCGCATAACGCCCTTATTGCATTGGGTGAGGCGGCCACAGGAAATACCCAACCTTTTACCGGCCAGGAATGGAATGCAGATTCAAAAGACCAGAAAGGTCATTACTTTTCATATTTCAGTCTTGCTTTTAAGGTAGAGCTTTGCGCATAGCGGTTTTTCCACAGGCTGTGAAATTATAGACGTATTTATAAATATGTCTTGTCATTACCTTCGCCGTTATGCCACCGATCCACTGGGAAGAGATCCTATTGTATGTACTGACTGCTGTTACCGCCATCCAGGTCTTTTATTATGCATGGTTCTTTAGTCGTGTCGCCTTTCATAAAATAAAGCCTAAGCAACAATCACAGCAGCACCCTGTTTCTGTTATCGTTTGTGCAAGAGATGAAGATGAGAACCTTGCCCGTAACTTACCCGGTGTGTTAGTACAGAATTATCATAGCACTTATGAAGTGGTAGCAGTGAATGATAATTCTGTTGACGATTCCAAATACATTTTGCAGGAATTAAAGAAAACATTCAAGACCCTGAACGTGGTGGAGCTAACACAGGAAGCCAAACTTATTTCAGGAAAAAAATATCCTTTATCGATCGGTATAAGAGAAGCAAAACACGAAGTGCTATTGCTGACCGATGCCGACTGTGTTCCCGCGAGTGAGCATTGGGTTGAGAAGATACAGGATGGTTATGAAAATGATATCGAGATCGTATTGGGCTATGGTGCTTATCATAAAAGAAAAGGATTGCTGAACAAACTGATCCGTTTTGAAACCTTTCATACCGCATTACAATATCTCTCTTATGCTTTAGCAGGTATGCCTTATATGGGTGTGGGCAGAAATCTATCGTATAAAAAGGACCTGTTTCTTCGCACCAAAGGTTTTTCATCCATCAATCATATTCCAAGTGGTGACGACGATCTTTTTATCAATAAAGTCGCTACCAAAAAAAATACCGCCGTGGTGATCGATCCTGATGCTGTTACCCGCTCCATTCCTAAAACCACCTGGAAATCCTGGTTGCGGCAAAAATCAAGACATTACAGCACAGCAAAATTCTACAAACCCAAACACAAGTTTCTTCTCGGGTTGTATTTCGGCACACAGTTCATCTTTTATCCATTGGTGGCAGCTGTTGCCATTTTTTATGACTGGCGATATGCCCTGGCATTGTTTGGGCTCCGGTTTTTATTCCAGGGGTTCATCTTATATAAAGCCATGAGAAAAATGGGTGAAAAAGATCTCTGGCCCTGGTATCTTTTCCTTGATATGTGGATGTTCATTTATTATATCATCTTTGCGCCGGCTCTTTGGAAAAAACCAAGGGCCAATTGGAACTAAGTTGGCCATGAGCTTTGAGCTACGAGCTGCGAGGTTTTAATTTCGCCTCCGGACTATTGATCTCGAAGCTCATGGCTCGCAGCTCAAAGCTTATTCAATGATGGATCTTATTCAAAAATATTTTTCCGATTTTAGTACAGAACAGCTTGATCAATTTCAAAAACTTGAAGGGCTTTACAAAGAATGGAACGAAAAGATCAATGTCATTTCGAGAAAAGATATTGATGGCCTTTATGAGAAACATGTGTTGCATTCATTAAGTATCGCTGCCGTATTTGAATTTCCCGACGGAGCAGAAGTGGTTGACCTCGGAACAGGTGGCGGTTTTCCCGGCATCCCGCTGGCTATATTCTTTCCTGATGTGAAATTCCATTTGGTTGATAGCATTGCCAAAAAACTTAAAGTGGTGGAGGCGGTCGCGGAAGGTATCGGTTTAAAAAACCTGACCACCCAGCATTCAAGAATTGAGGATATAAAGAATAGAAAATTTGACCTGGTGGTTTCAAGGGCCGTGGCGCCGCTGAAGGACCTATGGAGATGGAGCAAGCCTTT
>DASVNY010000276.1:0-2151 GCA_036383615.1 Chitinophagaceae bacterium | reverse complement strand
TTCCCATAGTTTCTCAACCATGAAACCAGTCACCCAATAAGACCTCCCGTTGCTTCCGTCGCTCAGCTTTTGTTCGCTGAAATAATAACCTTCTAAACCCACTTTCCATTTTTCATGCACTTCATACAATAAAACGGAGTTCAGACGGTGCCTTGGTGTAAGAAAATTTTCGGCTTTGTTATTTCCTTCGTGCAAATAGGCTTTGGTGAAAGTATAACCGAGGAACAATTTAAAATCGCTGTACCCGATCTTGATATTTGTTTCCATGCCCTTGCTGTCAATATGCCCATCAACCGTATTGAACCGGTAATCGGCGCCATCCGGTTGCAGCAATAGCGGATCATTGATACGGGTATAAAAGAAAAGATGATTGATGCTAAAGCTTACCTGCCCGTCAGCAAATTTTGTTTTGTAATTGATATCCGCATTCACCCCATAGCTTCTCTCCAGTTTGTTAATTTCATCATTCACCGGCAATACGTTTTTATACTGCAGTCTTTCGCTTTCTTCCGTAAAAATGATAGGTGTTTTATAACCTAAACCACCGCCGATACGGGAAGAAAGCTGTGGAGTGAATTTGAACAAAGCCGAAATTCTTGGTAAAAAGGCAAATCCATAATCCTTTACATGATCGCCTCTCAATCCTGTTTCCAAATGAAACCGCTCCGTTACTTTCAATGTGTTTTGCACAAAGCTGCCAAATGTCAATTGCTGGTAATTCCTCAATGGAGTGGCTGTTAGTTGCTTTTCCTTAAAATCATCTGTCAATAGGTTTAAACCGGCAACCCACTCTGATCTTTCTCCGTGATAAGCATAAGTGGCTTCGGTAAATGTTCCGTTCTGTGTGCCATCGAAATCATATCCCGGTGCTGCTATGCGTCTTTTAAAATGATTAAAACTGTTTTTGAAAGTAATATGGCTGCATTTTCCGAAATGATGCTCGAGGCTGAACTGGGTGCTATAACGATCCGTATTATTTTTTTCAAAAAAACCGGAAGCGTTATCACCCTTGATATAATCCATATCACCCCCCGTTCTTTTCTCTGTTGTCATGTTCACGCCCACTGTCATTGTTGTCTTTGGCGTAAAGAATAAAAACAGTTTTGGATTCAATGTATATCGCTGAAATTTCGGAATAGCTGATAAACCAATATCAGCCGGATCATAAGCAGCATTGCTGTTGCGGGAAGCAAACACCGTCAACCCTGCTTTACCAAATTTCTTTCCGTAAAAACCACTTGTATTAATTCCGCCTGCTGATGTTACATCCAAATGAAATTTTAATTCCTGTTCTTCTTTAGGTGTTTTGGAGATCAGGTTCACCAATCCGGCGATTGCGCCGCCTCCATACAAAGTAGAAGCAGAACCTTTGATCACTTCAAACTGCTTGAGATCAAGCGGCGGCGTTTGCAATAAACCCAATCCGCTGCTGAAGCCGCTATACATGGGAAAGCCATCCTTTAATATTTGTGTGTAACGTCCATCAAGACCTTGTATGCGTATAGAAGCATTGGCCGAAGTGGCAGAAGTTTGCTGTGTTTGGATACCGGTGCTTTCGGTCAATACCATCCGTATATCTCCCGGTTTCATATTGGCTTTTTCATCCAGCTCCTCGCCGGCGATAAATTCCACGCGGGTGGGTATATCCTGTATGGTCCTTGTGCTGCGGGTGGATTGAATAACAACTTCCTCCTCTTCTTCGTGTTCCTCCTCTTCTAAAAAAATATCAATTGCATTTGCATCAGCAAGCGGAAAAGAGAATTCCTTTTCCAGCTCAGGTCGGCCGACATAGGTTATTTTGACCTGGTATTTCCCGGTTGGTATATCATTAATGATAGCTACACCGTTGCTATCTGCCACAACGGATTTATTAAGTTTCGGAATAGAGACTGTTGCACCTGGCAAAGCCTCTTTATGATGACCGCATTTGATAACAGCCTTAAAGCTGTGTTGTGCAGAGGCGATCGCTGTCGCACATAGCAACAACATCAAAAATTGCATTTTCTTCATGAGAGTAAATAGAATTAGTTTAATGAAAAAGTTTTAACTTATTTATCATTAAACCAATTTGGGCGGTTGCCAAAAATCGTAGTGCACGTCGGGAATAAAAGGCTGAATAAATTCAGTATAGCTTTTTGAAACGGCAATTGG
>DASVNY010000275.1:0-2841 GCA_036383615.1 Chitinophagaceae bacterium | reverse complement strand
GTGAAATTAGCAACAGCCAACTTAAGTGTGGGTGCGCATACTGTCACCATCGCATACAGGGAAGATGGAGCAAAAATGGATAAGCTCGCACTTACCACAACAGGCGCTGCTATCAATGGCGCCGGCACTGTTGGGGCAAATTGCACTTCAGGTATCCCGGTTATTAAACCTAATCAGGTGTTTCCTGTTAGCGAAACATTCTTCAACGATTCTACTTTTGGAACGGTGCTGGCTGAAGATCCTGATGGACCAACAGATTTCCAAAACTGGAAAATAACAGGAGGAACCGGTGCTGCTTATTTTGCTATTGATATAGCAACCGGCAAACTCATTATGAAAGACAGTGCTTCGCTGGATTTTGAATCTGCTGTACGCAGCTTCACACTTGTATTGACTACAACTGATGGTTTTCATAAGAGCGCACCGGAAACTATTACTATCAATCTTACCAATGCTAATGATAATACGCCTGTCGTTAACAGTGATCAAAGTTTTGCTTTGGATGGCGGCACCTGCAGTGAATTAGGAAGAGTGACAGCCACTGATGCTGATGATACCAATCAACCCGCCTTTACTACCTTCCAGGATTGGCAGATAGCAGGTGGAACCGGCGAAGGAATATTTGCTATCAATCCTTCAACTGGGATGATCACTATTGCAAACCTTCAGCATGTTGATCTTTATAACAACAGTTATACATTATCTGTTACAGTTAGCGATGGTCTTCATACAAGCGCCGCGAAAACGGTTACGATAGCTATTCCTAATAAAATAACAGTTTGTCACAAAGGCGCGCTGATCTCTGTTTCAAAGATGGCGGCCATCGGTCACCTGCAACATGGAGATTGTATCGGAAGCTGTGGCTCCCAGTCAAACGACAGGTCCATTGTAACAGAAAATGCAAATCCGGGTCTTATTCGTGTTTTCCCGAATCCTGCAGTTTCTACTATAACGGTTGATCTTGGTGCTAATGCGGAAAGCGTGAAACAGATCCAGCTTATCGAGATCGCTACAGGCAGATTAGTGAAAGAAGTGGCTGTTAATGGGAAAGCAATTGTAAATATTTCCCGGAGCAACCTGGCACCTGGTATGTACCTCGTAAAAGCAATAGGTGCTAAAACCAGTGTCACCAAAATAACGCTTCAGTAAACCTTAGGCTCTATTAACATAAACAAAGAGGCTGTCCAAAGATCGGGACAGCCTCTTTTGTTTAACATTGTGGCAATAGTTATTTTTAAGCTCAATACTATTGCATGAAAAAAATTTTTCTCCTCGTCTTCTTATTTAGTACGTGTAGTGTTTCTGCACAAACACTACTCACAAAATTTGAACAATCAAAAGGCACGCAAACTCCTACTTATTTTGAGATCGTTGACTGGTGGAAAAAACTGGATGTACAATCACCTTATTTGAAAATGCTGACGATGGGGATGACAGATGCCGGTTATCCCTTGCATCTTGTTATTATTTCAACAGATAAAGACTTCAACTTTGAATCACTTCGTAAAAAAAATAAGAGGATCATTCTGATCAACAATGGAATTCATCCCGGAGAACCCGATGGAGTAGATGCAAGCATGCTGCTGGCTAGAGATATATGCCATTATTTAGCAAATGAGAACAAAATACAGCCGGCAAGTGGGTCAAACTTTGACCTGAGGTGGAACGATTATAACTTACCAAAGAATCTTGTTCTTGCTTTTATTCCAATTTACAATATCGGTGGTTGTTTGAACCGCAGCGGCAATTATCGTGTTGATCAAAACGGCCCCGAAGAATTTGGCTTCAGGGGCAATTCACAAAACCTCGATCTCAACCGTGATTTTATCAAATGCGATTCAAGAGATGCAAGAGCTTTCACCGAAATATTTCAGTTGACCGATCCCGATGTGTTTATTGATAATCACGTAAGCAATGGCGCCGATTACCAGCATGTGATGACATTGCTGACTACACAGAACAGTAAACTGGGAGGCGTGATGGGTAATTATATCAGGGACCAGTTTGAACCTGCAATCTATTCCTCAATGAAAACAAAAGGAATTGACCTTATCCCCTATGTAAATTCATTTGCTGATGGCCCTGATAATGGCTGGCCGGAATACTGGGACAGTCCGAGATATGCCAGCGGCTATGCGGCCCTGTGGCATACTTTTTCGTTCGTTCCCGAAACACACATGCTAAAGCCTTACGACCAACGGGTAAAAGCCACTTATGAATTAATGAAGAGCTTTATTGAATTCACGGCGAAGAACAGTGAGCAAATAAAAACCCTTCGTGATCAAACCAAACAATCTGTCAGATCGGCTACAGAGTTCCCACTGTCCTGGTCGCTTGATCGGTCAAAATTCAAAGAAGTGCTATACAAAGGTTATGAAGCAGGACGTAAAACCAGTGAAGTATCCGGGTTGCCGAGATTGTATTATGATCGCAATAAGCCTTATGAAAAACAGGTGAAGATATTTAACCACTTTGTTCCAAAGACATTTACAAAAACACCTAAAGCCTATATCATTCCCCAGGGCTGGTGGAAAGTGATCGAATTGCTAAAGCTGAATAAAGTGCAAATGACACAATTAAAAAAAGATAGCACGATCGAAGTGGAAGTATATAAAATTGATGATTATAAAACGGCTCCCCGTCAATATGAAATGCATCACCTGAACAGCGATGTGAAAATATCGGCTTCGATTCAAAAGATACAATTCAAAAAAGGTGATTGGTATATAGCCTTGAACCAGTCAGCTAATCGCTTTTTGATTGAAACATTGGAACCACAGGGTGAAGACTCTTATTTCGCCTGGAATTATTTTGACGCGATACTCGGGCAGAAAGAAGGTT
>DASVNY010000274.1:0-4079 GCA_036383615.1 Chitinophagaceae bacterium | reverse complement strand
ACAATACAGTGATGGAAATAGCGGCCATCAGCGCTGTGCTGCCTGTGCCTGGAGTGGAGCTCATTAATACAATAAAGAATGTGAGACCACTGCCGTATATCAATGTATTGTTGAATGTTTGCTTATCCGCTTTTTCCTTCGCTAACCTGATAAATGCAACCACGGCCAAACCGATCCATACTGCAAAAGCATAGAAGGAACCCACATAAGCATAATCACGTTCACGGGGCTGATTACCGGGTTGATTCAGATAAAGCACCACCGCAATACCTGTAAGGAAGAATAACAGGAAGTTGACGATCCAGTCTTTACGATTTTTCAAGAACTGATACACGCAACCAAGGATACCGAGGAGAAAAGGTATCATATAAAGCTTGTTATGCGCCTTATTGTTTTTGATACTGTCTGGCATCATGGCCTGGTCGCCAAGACGGTTGTTATCAATAAACGAAATGCCACTAATCCAGTTGCCATCCCGTTTATTACCCATGCCTTGTATATCGTTTTGTTTACCGGCAAAATTCCACATGAAGTATCGCCAGTACATATGCCCTAACTGGTAACTGAAGAACCATTCGATATTATCGCTATAGGTGGGGGCAAGATATTTTCCTGTTTGCGGATCCTGGAGATCGAGCCATTCCGCATATGCCTGGGCATGGAATTGATCATCGCTTGAATCCCATATCCGGGGAAACAGCTGCTTCACATCGCTGTTGTAATTATACTGCCTGGTGCGACCAATAGGTTCATATTTTTTTGCACCCTTAACATATTTCATTTCACTTTCAATAAAGGGCTCCTCCTGGTTGATATCATCTGGAACCTGCGCAGCGAAATGTGGTCCATAAACCAATGGGGCGCTACCATATTGCTCACGGCTCAGGTAATAAACAAGGTTGATCGGGTTGTCAACATTATTCATATCAATAGCCGGGTTGGCATTGGAGCGGATCAATGCAGTGAAGTACATTGAATATCCCAGCATCATGAATACATAGCACCAAAGTGAAAGTTTCAACACCTTCAGTGCAGTTGGTTTTAAGTAATAACCAAATGCAACCGCTGCACCGATAATGAGCAGGAATGGAAATATTTTAAGACCATCACCAGGAACTATGATAAATGGAAGCGCTGATAAGAACAGGAACAACACGAACCATACGATCAGTTTTGTTTGCGTGATATTCTTTTCATTGAAACGGAGTGCCCAGATGATAACGGCAGTTAATGCAATAAAATAAATAGCAAAGCCGGAGAAGAAGGGCAGGCCAAATGAGTTTACAAAGAATACATCAAACTGGCCGGCAGCTTTCATTGAGTATTGAATAATGCCTACCTGCACCAATCCCGTTATGATACAACCCGTGATGAAAGCTATGATAGCGCCTTTGGTACTTACCTGGTAGCGGCGATAATAATAGATCATAACGATAGCAGGGATGGTCAACAAGTTCAATAAGTGAACACCGATTGATAATCCCATCATGAAGAAAAGGAAGATGATCCAGCGATCACTTCTTGCTCTTGCAACACTATCATTCCCGGCGTGTTCATCTGCATGTTCCCATTTCAGCATTGACCAAAACACAAGAGCCGTGAAGAATGATGACAAGGCATACACCTCACCTTCTACGGCACTGAACCAAAATGAATCACTGAATGTATAAGCTAATGCACCAACGGCGCCAGCTGCCATTACCGTGAATGATTGTTGAGGAGCCAGTTGCTCACCGGCATTCACAAACATTTTGCGGGCAAAGTGAGTAATGGTCCAGAAAAGGAATAATATGGTAGCGGCACTGGCCAATGCACTCATAAAGTTCACAGCATTGGCAGCGGTCATTGGATCATCGCCAAAAAGAATGATAAAGAAGCGGCCCAGCAAAACGAATAGAGGTGCGCCGGGTGGGTGAGGTAATTGCATTTTGTCGGCACAGGCAATAAACTCACCTGTATCCCACAAACTACCTCTTGCTTCACGTGTCAGAAAATAAGTGGCGAAGGCAACAAAGAAAACCGCCCAGCCGGTAATGTTATTGACTTTTCTGAAGTTCATAAACTTTGATTAGTTATTATGGCTTTGATTATCCTGTTTTTAGCGGATGATCGAATCAGGCAAAAATAGGGGTTTCATTGAGAAAAGGTTGCAGAGTTTCAAAGGTTTAACGAGTTTGAGGATTTCAGAGGTTTCAGAGGTTTGCGAGTTTAAAAAGTTGGGCGGTTTTCATATAGAGAGGGCTGTTCCCGTCAGGTCAAGGTAAACTTCTGAAACCTTTTGAACTTTTGAAACTTATTCCTGAACTATTCAAAATAGACCCTCACCGTTTGGTAGGAGAGCTGCCCCTGCCTTGTTTTTTCAGAAAACCCTTTGAGACCAAACAGGCCGGCTGCATTGCCTTTATTGATCGCTATTTCCAGGTAGCCTGCGCTATTGAATAAGGCAAGTTTGTCGCCTTCCGATACATCAGCATAAGATTCGCTGATGCGTTCGATCACTTCATCCCGTTTAAAAACGATCCGGAAACTTCTTCCCCTTCGCTGTTCTTCAAATTGTTCATGTGTAATATTGACGATCACATTTTCAAAATTATCAATGAAGATGATCTGGCCTTCGATCCAGTCATTTCCCAATAGTGGCCGCAGGTGATTTTTTATGGAGTATTCGACATCCGGCACACCAATACTCCGGATGGATTCTCCTTTCACGAGTTGATCAATCGTTTTGCCCATCACACTTGTACAGTAAATAGTGTTCTTTATTGCTGTTCTGTCTAAAGGAATACCGATCACCATTTCGGGTTTGTCTTCAAGGATCATCGTAAGCAAACCATTGTCGGCGCAAAGAAAGTATTGACTGTTGTGAAAAGCCAGTAGCAGTTGTTCGGGCTTTTTCTCAAAGAGATTGACAAGAATGATATGATAACTATACTCGGGAAAGTTCTTTATAGCGCTGCGGCATACATAGGCAGCCTGCGGATAGTTAAAGGGAGCGATGGTGTGTGATACATCAACAATTGTAAATTCGGGATTGATGTTCAATAATTGCGCCTTCACTGCACTCACCAGGTAGTCTTGCTGACCAATATCTGAAGTAAGGGTTAGTAAAGGCATGGTTATCGGGTGTCAGGTGTCAGGTGTCGGTTGTCAGGGAATGACCTGTTCTAACAACGGCATCAGACCTCATTTTACCAATTGTCCGTTCTTAAAGAAAAATTTATAGACCATTTTATCGGTCAGCCCCGGGAAAAATTTATTCATGAACACGGTCCGCTTGCCGGTGAAAGTAAGCACCAGTGTTCTTTTTTTCCTGCGGATGGCTTTTAAAATATGTTCGGCGCATTCTTCAGAACTCATCATTTTATTTTCATCCATGGGTGATTCACCCTGCGATTGTCCATCCTTATTCAGGGCGGCATTACGGATATTGGAAGTAGTGAAACCGGGGCAAACCCACATCACATGAACGCCGTCATACATCAGTTCGGTGCGGATGGCTTCGAGCCAGCCCTGCAAAGCATATTTGCTGGCAGAGTATCCGCTCCGGCCGGGCAAGCCACGATAACCAGCGATAGAAGAAACGCCGACGATCGAGCCCTTTCTTTCTATGATCGACTCCAGTGCATATTTAGTGCAATACACTACACCGAAGTAATTAATGTCCATCACTTTTCGCAATGTTTCGGTGGAAGTCTCTTTCAATATGGCCCGCATAGAGATGCCGGCATTATTAATGAGAATGTCTATTCCGCCAAAGAACTTGATGGTTGTTTCGATAAAACGGCGACAGTCGTTTTCATTACTTACATCGGCCACCATCGTGTGCAGGTGTGCAGAAGGATGTTGCGATTGCAGGTGATATAGTTTGTCGTGACTGCGGCCACAGGTGGCTACTTTAGCGCCCATGGCAATTAGCGAATCAACGAGTGCTTTACCAATGCCATCGGTTCCGCCGGTAACTACGACAACCTTATCCTGATAATAATTTGACATGAAATATGAAGTTGCTTTACAAACCTACTTTAAAATCACAAATTGCAGCAGTGTTTGGCAGTATTTAGTTCTTATGTGATCGAGGC
>DASVNY010000273.1:0-1540 GCA_036383615.1 Chitinophagaceae bacterium | reverse complement strand
CACAGTATTCTTTAAATACGTGTATCAAAACGATATTACTACCCTGAAATGTGTAACAAGGAACACCCCATTTCAATTCTTCATCCAGCCCGCAATCAAGCACAATAATGCGCAACTGTTCCAGTTCCTTTTCCCAGTTTTCGTTTTTATCAAAATAAAAATCTGTTTTAGGATTCATACTATTCATTTATTGATTTACGGAAATAGAAAACATTATTTGTACCGCTGCGTAAGCTGTAAGCTATTTGACATTACACTTTTAACGAACCGCGAAAGCCTCTTGCAGCATAGTAAGATTCTGCACCATTATGGTATAAAAATACGGTATCATAGCGGCGGTCGCAAAAAAGTCCACCATTCAGCTTCCTGATCTTTGCTGGTGTCTGTATCCAGCTGGACGTTTTAGTATCAAAATTACCTAACTCTTGTAGCGCACGATATTCTTCTTCTGTCAAAATTTCTATGCCCAGCTCTTCGGCCATATTAACGGCGCTGTCTGCGGGTTTATGCTCCTTTCTTGATTCCAGTGCTTCATGATCGTAGCAAATACTTCTGCGACCCTTTGGGCTCTCGGGAGAACAATCATAGAATATATATTCACCTGTTTTTTTATCATAACCAACAACATCGGGTTCACCACCGGTTTCTTCCATCTTATCAAGCGACAGTAATTTTTTAGAATTGGCTTCGAGTCTTGCCTGCACTTTGGCCCATTCTATACCTTTATGCCGAGGCATGTTTTTTTCAAACCGGGCTTTTAACACTTGCAGCAATGCTGAATTATTTTTATCCTTCTTCATGCACTAAAATTTATTGATTAGTCTTCCAATCCCTTTCCACTGAGAATTTGTTTTATATACTTTTCAACTCTTGCTTCACGGGTTTTGGATTGTTTGGCCTGCGAAAAATAAAAAAGATAAGCTCTTTGCCTGCCGGGCGTTAATGCTTCGAATGCTTTTTTTAACGCAGCGCTTTTGTTTAATCTCTTTTGAAATTCTTCCGGCACTTTGAAATCCGATGTTTTTTTCAACTTCACTTTCAAACCGGCTTTCTCTACTTCAATTGCTTCATAAATGTAAGCTTTCAGCGTTTTTTCCAGTCTCACTATTTCTTTAGCGTTGGTGAACCGGATCTGTCTTGCTGATTGCACATTCTTTGTTTGCTGGATAAGGATTCCCTCCGGATCGTTTAGCAAGGCACCTTTAAAAAACAATAATGCACAGTATTCTTTGAACCCATGTATTAAAACGATATTGGTCTTTTCAAACACATAACAGGGACAACCCCATTTCAATTCTTCCATTAGCCCGCAATCGAGAACGATCATTCTTAATTTCCCGTACTCCTTTTTCCATTGTGTGTCTTTATCAAAAAACCAATCAGCTTTTGGATTCATAAAGCATTTTTTATTGTTGAGCTAAAACCAGTTTCCTGTCAGCAGGTCTGAAATACCAGGATACGATTGTCAGGATAAGCAGCAATACCGGGCCAAAAAACTCTTTTGCTTCACTTCCGCTCATCAAATGCGAGATAACAGCGC
>DASVNY010000272.1:0-5954 GCA_036383615.1 Chitinophagaceae bacterium | reverse complement strand
GAAATACGAAGTGGTGTTGTGATTGCCATACAGAGAAAGGACCTGCAGATAAAAGTGGGTGATTGTGATATTGCTCGAGCCTCCCTTAAACTTCCCGATGCACTCTGCGATAGCTACACTATGTCATTCCGGAACAACAGCACCAGCCCGCTGATCAATTCATTCTATTGGGAATTTGGCGATCCCGCCAGTGGCGCCGCGAATGTTTCAACGGACCAGTTCCCTTCACATACTTTTTCAGATACAGGTGTGTTTATCATAAAACTGGTTACCAATCGCAACCAGGCATGTTCTGATTCTACTACAGCACGGGTAAAAGTGTATCCCGGTTTCTTCCCTGATTTTAATTCATCGGGTATCTGTTTATTGAATCCTGTATTCTTTACAGATGCTACCACTGCCGCTTATGGTGTGGTGGATGGATGGAGATGGGATTTTGGTGATGCTACCACCATCGCCGATACATCAAGAATAAGAAACCCGCAATGGACCTATGCCGATACAGGACAAAAAACAATTCGCTTTATTGTAAGCAGCAGCAAAGGCTGTATTGACACGATAACTAAAACTGTCGGCATTATTGATAAACCACCCATCACGTTGGCCTTTAGGGATACATTGATTTGCATTCCCGACAACCTGCAATTGCGGGCCAGCGGCAGCGGTGTGTTTAGCTGGACACCAAACGTCGCAATCACAAATGCCAACACAGCAACACCGACTGTAAATCCCACCAGCACCACCACCTATTTTGTAATACTTAATCTTAGTGGTTGCATTAATAGAGATTCGGTTAGAGTGAGAGTAGTGGACCATGTAACCCTGAGAGTGAGAACCGATACTACGAGCTGCCAGGGAGATCCTGTTCAGTTGTCCGTTATTTCTGATGGATTACAATATTCATGGAGCCCAACAGGAACTTTGAGCAATCCTAATATTAAAAACCCGGTTGCCTCTCCTACAAGCACTACTACATATAGTGTGACCGCAAGGATAGGAAATTGCCAGGCCGTTGATCAACTCACTGTTTTCACTGTTCCCTATCCTTTTGTGAACGCAGGTATTGACACCACCATTTGCTATAATACACCAGCACAATTAAGCGGGATATTCCGAGGCACATCGTTTGCCTGGACACCCTCCGCTTATCTTAATAATACTGTTGTTGCAAATCCACTGGCAACACCACCGAGGACAACTCCGTTTGTACTTACAGTTTATGACACCATCGGATGTCCTAAACCAGGAAGAGATACAGTTTTAGTAACAGTATTACCAAGAATATTTGCTTATGCAGGTGAAGACACATCGGTCGTTATCGGGCAGCCATTACAATTCAATGCAAGTGGTGGGGTTAGTTATATATGGTCGCCGCCAACAGGACTTTCCGCTATCAATATTCATAATCCCATTGGCATTTATGACGGCAGCATTGACAGCATCACTTATAGAGTAGATGTGTTTAACGAGATTGGTTGTTCGGTTCCTGATTTTGTTACGGTAAAAGTGTTCAAAACAAATCCACAGGTCTTTGTTCCTACCGCCTTCACGCCAAATAATGATGGACTGAATGATGTAGTGAGACCGATATCTGTCGGTATTCAACGAATAAATTATTTCCGCATCTTCAATCGCTGGGGCCAGATGGTGTTTAGCACCACTACCGACCGTCATGGCTGGGATGGCCGCATTGGCGGTGTGCAACAGGCTACTAACACATTTGTGTGGATGGTGAGCGCTACTGACTACCTCGGCAAACCTTTCTTCAAAAAAGGAACTGTGACGTTGATACGGTAATTCGTGAATAGTGAGTGGTGAATGATCAATAGGTTTTCCTACAATAGAAATTTCCACAATTGTTTTAAATTGCCGGCTTTCAGCTCATAATATGAGCTTGAGCATATTCACTATTCACCATTGACCATTCACATTATGTCTAAAATCGTCTTCATTACCGGCGCCACTTCAGGATTTGGAAAAGCATGCGCAGAGAAATTTGCAACACATGGTTACGACCTCATCATAAATGGAAGGAGAACGGATAGATTACAGGAGCTGGCCGATGAGCTGGAAAGAAAATATAATGTGGCAGTTTACCAATTGGCCTTTGATGTAAGAGAAGAAAAAAAGGTCTTTGAATCTATTGGGTCATTGCCAATGGAATGGCAGGCTATCGACATTCTTGTGAATAATGCAGGTCTCGCCCTCGGTCGTGACTATTTTGAAGAAGCCGATCTCGATGACTGGAACATCATGATCGATACCAATGTGAAAGGCTTTATGTATATCGCCAAAGCCGTATCCAAGCTTATGGCAGCAAGAAAAACTGGTCATATCATCAATATGGGATCGGTTGCTGGCAAACAGGTATATGAAAAAGGCAATGTTTATTGCGCCAGCAAATATGCCGTTGATGCATTGAACCAGGCCATGCGTATTGACCTGCTCCGTCATAATATCAAGGTCACGGGTATTCATCCCGGTGCGGCAGAAACAGAATTTTCAATCGTTCGTTTCAAGGGTGATGAGCAAACAGCAAAAAAGATATATGACGGCCTTACTGCCTTATCAGCCGAAGACATTGCCGATGCGATCTATTATTGCGCTTCACTGCCAGCACATGTTTGCATCAATGATCTTGTGATCACCTGTACCCAACAGGCCAATGCGATATATTTTAATCGTGGATAGCAGATACGGGATGCTGGATTGATGCCAATCAACTATTCCTTTTCGGCTATGTGTTTTTTCTTATTTTCAAGAAGTTCCGGTGCCTTCTATTTTCCATGGCCTGATACTTGCCGTATTTTCCCTCCGAAAAACTACCTTAACCTTACTTAACCTGTGAGTTTCAATACTTAAAATTTAGTAATGCCGTTAAGGGAATCTATATTTATCCTGTTGTTCCAATATCATTCAAAATCCTTTATGAAAAAACCGTACCTCCTACTCACTACTTTGCTGCTCATTGGCAGCATTGGCTTCTCCCAGGATGTTATCCGGCAACAAAGCTGCGCAGATGACCTTATTACCAAACAGGTTGATAGCTTAAAAGCATTGTACACCAAAGATGGATATGTGCTGCTGAAAGAAGCTTCTATGAAAATGGAAAGCGAATTTGAAATGCCGGTAGTTGTTCCTTTAACACAGGGAAGTTGGTACCAGTTCGTTTTTATAGGTGACTACACTTCCCGTCTTTATGAAGTGAGAATGTTTGACTGGAGCGAAAGACAAGTAATATACCAGCAAAAAAGATGGGGCGAAATAGATGGCAACGTTATCTCCTATTCTTATATCCCAAAGTTCTCCGAGTTTCACATGATGAAGCCGGTGCAGGTAAATAAACAAAAGAAAAAGAACTTATGTGGCTATGTGATGCTGTTCAAGAAAACAGCCACGGATACTGTTAATTCGGGTCCTCGTCCGTAGAAAATGTAAAACTCAAAATGTAGAATGTAAAATGTAAAAGTGGTCGGTCGTTTTGCTTTGTACCTTTTACATTTTAAATTTTAAATTCTACATTTTACATTCTTACCACACGTTTCTCTGTAAAAATGTAAAAGTGGTCGGTCGTTTTGCTTTGCACCTTTTACATTTTAAATTTTACATTCTACATTTTACATTTTTCACCACACGTTTCTCGGACAACCATCAGGATATTTATTCCCAATGATAAAGCCCAGCACAAACTCATGCGTGCCCTTGCTGAAATTATTTAATCGTGAGCTGGTATAATCATATGAGTAGCCAACATTAAAGGTGTTCGACACATTCAAACCAACCATACCGGCAATTCCATCGTTATGACGGTAGCTGGCGCCAACCCATGCTTTATCATGATACTGCAATTTGAAGTTGAACTCAACCTGTGTTGGCAATGGCTGCACATATTTCACCATCACTGAAGGGATGAAGTTGAAGTCTTCACCAATAAGAAACCGATAACCGGCTGTAGCGAATATATGCGGCACCGCTTTGCCTTCTTTCGTGCTGATATAACCATCGGAGAAGCTGATCTTTTGCGGAACCACCTGCTGTGCGGATAACCCAATAAAATAATCAGCTGAATACAGGTACAGCCCCACCATCATATCCAATCTTGTTTTGTTGATGATGCCTGTGCTGTAAACAGCAGGGTCAACGGTCACATCGCCATAATCCAGTTTGTTGGCGTCGATGCTGTAGCGGTTGATACCAACTCCCACTCCACCCGCCAGCGTAGTTCTTGGAGCGATCCCTATATGATAAGCATAGGTTCCATAAGCAGAAAAATTGCTTAGCGGTCCTGTCACATCATTGATCACCTGGATGCCCACACCATGATGCGGCTCCGGCGCCGTATAATCTTCCCAATAATTTTTTCCTCTTGGGTTCTGCCCCGGCACCGCATAAGATGTGGCGGATGTTCCAAAATCCTTTTTGCCGATAGCGCCATGAATGGTCAGGTAAGTTGTTACAGGATGATCCTGCACTCCCAACCATTGATGACGGTGGCTGGCTTTGATATCAATATAATTCTCGATCCCCGTCAATGCGGGGTTGACAATATACTGGTTGAGGATGTACTGTGTGTAATGCGGTTTTTGCTGCGCCAAAACAAGCGTTCCCTGTGCACAACCCACTGCTATCATGATCGCCATTAAAACGTTTCTCTTCATTTGCTGTTTTGTTTGTGTAACGGATCAAAGTAATTTGGTACTAAAGTTTCCCACCAAAACATCAATGTTTCAGTGGGAAACAGTTATAGTTGGTTTTTACTCGTTCTTCAATACTTTAAATTCTGTTCTCCTGTTCCTGGCTCTTCCTTCCGGGTTGTCCTTGCCATTCGTCCTGTTCTCTGCTATCGGCATTGTTTCACCATATCCTTTCGATTGCAATCTTCCAGGTGCAATTCCTTTGCTGATAAGGTAATCAACCACGCTCCTTGCTCTTGCATCAGATAGTTTCAGGTTGTAATCATCCGGGCCAATATTATCGGTATGGGCCCCGATCTCTATCTCCATTGCAGGATAATAGTTCAGCATTCTTACGATCTCATCCAGCGCAGGGAAAGATTCCTCTTTCAGATCGGCTTTATCAAAGTCGTAATACACATTATTGATAACAAAGGTCTCATCTTTCTTCGGCGGAACTGGCAATAAGCACAATTCAGGATAACTGTATTTCTCTGCTTCCACATCAGCCGGCAATTTTACGTCTATTGAATTGCTGATATAACCTTCTGCATCGGCTTTCACTTTCACCGGCAAATGATCTTCCACTGTGAAAGAATAAGTGCCATCAGTTCCCAGTGTTTTTGTGAACACAGTATTATTATTCTCATCAACGATGCTAACAGTAGCGCCGGTCAATGGCTTTAATGGATCACAGGAAACCACGCGGCCATCTATTTGTTTTAGTGGTCTTATTTTTTTAAGGAAGAATAACTCAAGACAGCAGGCAGCATCACGATCAGAGCTCAATAAAACATCCTCCAAAACATTTTTTGCCCCACCCCTGCTCACCATGTAAATATCATCTTTCACTGAGTTAACAGGATAACCAAGGTTAGCCGGCTCGCTCCAGTTTCCAAAACCTCCTTTACTCTGGAAAAAATCATAACCACCCATTCCTACTCTTCCATTAGCAGAGAAGATCAATGATTGCGAAGCGGCATGATAAAAAGGAGCCTGTTCATCCAATGAAGTATTGATAGCGGGGCCCATGTTCTTTGGATTAGCAGGCTTGCCATCATTTAATTCAGCATACCAAAGATCATAACCACCCTGTCCGCCGCTTCTGTCACTTGCATAGATCAGGTATTTTCCATCAGCTGTTACAGAAGGTTGTTGCGTGTTAGCGCCGGCCACATTGATCGCATCATCCAATTTTTCCGGCTCGGTCCACTCTTCGCCTTTACGTGTGCTTGTATAAATAGCAGCCGACTTCTGGTTGGCATTCACTGTCCATCTTGT
>DASVNY010000271.1:0-1544 GCA_036383615.1 Chitinophagaceae bacterium | reverse complement strand
CAGCACGATCCGCATTTCCCCCGCCCCTTCTTCCTGAAGAAGCAGTCGTATCTTTTTTCTCTTCATCCTGGCTGCTTTTTATCTCGAACTGGATGCTGTTCTCATTATTGATGAATTTTAGCCTTTCGATTGGTAAGTGTTGGGCATCAAAAGGATCACGAACGATACGGGTGATCTCGGCTGCCAGTTTTGCATTATCAAAAAGCTGGCGCTTCGTTCCTTTAGCGGCATCAACAATATACCAGTACTTACCTTCTCTTGTTTCATATACATACCAGAAACGATCGCTAAGTTTTAACCAATGCGGATCAACAGATGTGCTGAACAGCATTTTGTTCACCTTGTTGGGTGAAAAACGGGCAGCGAGATTGTAATTGGCTTTTTGTGGTTGCTGTGAAAAAATGGTCAATGAAAAAAAGATCATGAGGACGGTCATGATGTGCTTCATAAAAAGGACAGTTAATTGGTGATAAATGGAGATAAGGAAAAATGGCTGCTAAAGATAAGCGGGAACTTGATATGTTCAGTTACAGTTTATTTTTTATGTGTCTATATTTGGCAAAGGCAATGGGCAATTGACAGTAGGCAACGGGTTTTATGTTTTGAACGTTTTAGGCATTCAATTGATCAACCTTTTTAAGTTAATACGATGTCGTCATTTACAGTGACCGTAAAACCCGGTAAACTTACATTTCTTTCAAAAGAATGGCCTTTACTATTGATCATATTTGCGGGGTTTTGGTTAAGAGTAAAAGGACTCACTTATCAAAGTCTCTGGCTGGATGAATTGCATACGATGAATGAATTGGGCCCTGCTGCGAGCTGGGCGCAACTTTTCGAATACCTGAAGACCAGCGAGCAGCAACCTCCTCTTTATTTTGTTTTGGCAAAGATCATGTTTAGTGTATTCGGGCACACTGAATATGTCGCAAGAATATTTCCCGCGATCACCGGCACAATAAGTATCTGGGCCATGTATTATCTTGGAAAAGTAGCATTGAACCGGCACCTGGGCCTGATCGCCGCTATGCTCACTTGCGTTAATTTTTTTAACCTGCATTATTCACAGGAGGCACGGTCTTATATCCTGGCTTTTCTTTTTGCTACCTTGTCATTTGCTTTTTTTATAAAACTTGTAAAGACTCCTTCAAGAAGAAACGCTTTAGTGTATGCGCTATTCACCTTGCTCTTTCTTTATTGCCATTATTTCAGCCTGTTTGCTGTGACAGCACAGGCGGTATTGGCACTGATCTTTATTTTTGGAGAAAAGGGGAAGGAACGTTCTGATCTTTTTAAGTTATTTCTGCTTGCCGGTATTATCATAGTTATTGGATATGCACCCTGGATTCCTTACCTGCTGTCATTAACGGAGATCAAATCCACCTGGATACAGGCGACCCCACCCGGCTTTATCCAGCTTTTTTTCTATGAATATTTTGGAAATGCAGAGATTTTGAAACTTTTATTATTGCCACTTTTATTAGTTTATGTTGTCAATGTTGCCCTGCAGGCGCAAACAACCGGAAGTATTAAGACCAATGCCC
>DASVNY010000270.1:0-5175 GCA_036383615.1 Chitinophagaceae bacterium | reverse complement strand
TTGTTGCAGCGCAGGTAAACCTTGGGCAAGGGTTAATGGCGTTTTATCCTTTTAATGGAAATGCGAATGATGTGAGTGGGAATGGGAACCATGGAACTCTCATGAATGGCCCACAGTTAACAACGGATAGATTTGGAAATCCTAACAGCGCTTATTTATTTGATGGTGTAAATGATTATATAGCTGTTCCTAATTCATCGACTTTGAATCCTCCTAATGGCCTATCAATTGCCGCATATTTTAACACAACCAGTAGCGGCTTGCAATGTATTGCTGGCAAGATTTCTTTTACTGGATCAATAGCTACTCAATATAATATGGGGATCAATTGGTCGCCTGCACCCGGTGCTTTTTTTGGAGCTAATTCAATTGTATCAGGCTGTGCCGGCACGCCAGTACCGTCAGCTTTTGCAAATACCGGCGGTACTATCGCTCAAAATACCTGGCATTGCGTAGTGGGTACTTTTGAAAATGGAACCATTAAAATTTACCTAGATGGGGTATTGATGCAAACAGTAGCTGGAGGGTTTACTACAATAAACCAGTGCGTCAACGCAACTTTACGGATTGGTATGTGGTGGAGCGGGGATCCTCAAATGTTTAAGGGCAAAATTGATGATGTAAGAATTTATAACCGGGCATTGAACCAGGATGAAGTGAATGCGCTTTGTTCAGATCTTATTATCAATGATTATACACCGGCATTGTCATTGGATATTTGTAAGAATATTTTAGCAGTAGAAAATGCTGCTGCATTTAATCCAGGTGATACAGTTCTGCTTATTCAAATGAAAGGAGCAAGGATTGACAGTACAAACACAAATAGTTTTGGTAACATCACTAATTATAGAAATGCGGGAAATTATGAATTCAATTATGTAAAAGCAAAGAATGGAAATGGGATTGAATTATTGAATAGTTTAGAACGGCAGTATGACTTCCCAGATGGGAAGGTTCAATTAATACGGGTGCCTTATTACCAGAATTTCACACCAGCCGGTAAATTAACTTGTTTGCCCTGGGATGGAAGTAAAGGAGGTGTATTGGTGTTTAATGTGCAAAACACGCTAACGCTTTTTGCTAACGTAGATGTTAGCGAAAGAGGATTTCGCGGGGGAACCGCTCAAAGTCACCCTCAATTTACTTGCAGTATTAGCAGTTTTTTTACAGCAACTAATGATGGTAGGGATGCTGGCAGAAAAGGAGAAAGCATTTATAACACCGATTCTAAACTAAGCGGCCGAGGTAAATTGGCCAGTGGTGGCGGAGGTGGAAATGGCACCAATGCAGGGGGCGGTGGCGGAGGCAATGGTGGTACGGGAGGCTTGGGAGGAAATCAGTATGACGGATGTCCCGCCCTTGTTAATGGTGGTCTGGCCGGAATGGCGCTTGCGTATTCAAATGCATCTAATAAAATATTTTTGGGTGGCGGCGGCGGCGCAGGCCATATGAATGATAATATTCCGTTAGGTTCTGGTGGAAATGGAGGGGGAATTGTAATCATCAATGCCAATACGATCGTTTCAAATGGATATCCTATTCTTTCAAATGGAGGCACTCCAAGCCATTTAATGCCGAGTCATGATGATGGAAGAAGTGGAGGAGGTAGTGGTGGCACGATACTTTTAAATTATAATACAGCATCGGCAAATATCCCGGTGTCAGTAAAGGGAGGAAACGGCGATTATTGTGTACCGCCGGCTCCTCAGGGACCTCATGGCCCTGGTGGCGGTGGTGGTGGTGGGATTATATGGACCAATAAAACATCTGTTGCTACTGATATTTCTGTAAATATAGCTGGCGGTGTGAATGGAACCAATACCAATTTCGCAAATAACCCCTGGGGGGCAACAGCGGGAAATCGTGGTGATACATTAAAAGGCCTCGTGCTACCGATTGCTGATGTTCTTTTCAAGTCCAACATTGATTCGGTAAGAATTGACAGCAATCGCATATCATGCAACAGTTTTTCTTTTGAAGGACTTGGCTATACCAATACGAACCCCATAACTAACTGGCAATGGTATTTTGGCGATGGGGGAACAGCTAATACCCAGAATACAAATCATACCTACACAACAACAGGCACATTCCCCGTTAAACTTGTTGTTACAGATATCAACGGCTGCATGGATAGTGTAACAGTTGATCTTTTCACAGAATGCCCTAATGATACAATAATCAATGATTATACGGGGGTTCTTTCTCTTGATCTATGCAAGAATATTCTTGCTGTTACAGATGCATCTGAATTCAATATAGGCGATACAGTGCTGTTGATACAGATGAAAGGCGCTGTTATTGACAGTACAAACACGGCTGCGTTTGGAAATATCACTGATTATAAAAATGCAGGTAACTACGAGTTCAACTATATCAAATCAAAAAACGGCAATGATATTGAGTTGTTAAACAAACTGCTGAGGCAGTATGATCTGCCAAATGGTAAAGTTCAATTAGTAAGAGTTCCTTATTTCCAAAATTATACGGCAACAAAGACGCTTACTTGCCTGCCTTGGGACGGAACTAAAGGAGGTGTTTTGGCTTTAAATGTAGCCGGTACGATCAATCTGAATTCCAACATTGATGTAAGTGGTAGAGGATTTAAAGGAGGACAGCCGTTGCTTTTAACACAAATAGATTGTAACAAAACAAATTATTACTATCCTCCTACATTTAATGATGCAGCACAAAAAGGCGATGGTATTACAAATATTTCGATAAACAAGCAGTATGGAAGAGGTGCCCTTGGAAATGGAGGAGGTGGAGGTAATGCTCATAATGCAGGGGGTGCTGGAGGAGGTAATGGAGGAAAAGGAGGAAGCGGTGGCAATCAGTATCCATTATTAACGTCTTGCCCATCCATTATACCAGGAGTTGGAGGTGTGGGCGGAAATATGTTGTCCAATTCGAGTGGTTTAAATAAAGCGTTCATGGGTGGTGGTGGTGGTGCCGGTCACACAAATGAGTTGACAGATAAACCTGGTGGAGCAGGTGGCGGCATTGTGATATTAAATGCAAATGAAATAGTGGGAAATGGAAGATCAATTAAAGCAAATGGAAACAATGTAATTGAATGTACAAGTCAGGCTGCCGGATGTGCAAATGATGGGCATAGCGGTGGTGGCGCCGGAGGCTCTGTTTTATTATCGGTTAATCAGTATCTAAGTAATCTAAATGTATCCGCAGATGGTGGAAAAGGTGCAGACGCATGGATATTAGCCACTTCGATACAAACAACGGGTCCGGGCGGCGGAGGCGGTGGCGGCGTAATTTCGTTTAATCAGCCATCAATGCCGGCATTAGTTAATACTTCCCTTGCTGGGGGTTTACATGGCGTTGCCCGGCAACTGGGTAATAGTGCGTGGGGCTCACAAACAGGAGATAATGGAGTTGTTTTTTATAATTGGCAATTGCCGATTGCCAGTGCTCCTTTCAAGCCCAATATTGATTCTGTAAGAATAGATACTAATCAGCTTTCGTGCAGCGGCTTTTCATTTAACGGGCTTGCTTATACTAATACATATCCCGTTGCTTCATGGCTGTGGTATTTTGGCGATGGAGGAACAGCTAATACCCAAAATACAAACCACACCTATAACACAACCGGCACATTCCCTGTAAAACTTGTTGTCACAGACATTAACGGTTGTAAAGACAGTATAACCATTGATGTCACAGCGGGAGGAACAGACTTTGATTTTAGTTACACTATCGATCCCTGTGATCCACTTACTGTACAATTCACAGGGCAAGCAACCGGGATAGGTATTCCTGATGGTGATTTTGGTGACGGTTCGGTATGGACAGGTATTCTTAGCCCTGTTCACACTTATCCTTCAGCAGGCAATTATGTTGTGTCATATTATGTAAGTAATGCTGTTTGTAATGATACGATCAGGAAAACAATTTCACTAGGAGTGATACCTGATAATATTGTTCTTACACAGGATACAACAATATGTTTTGGCGCAACAAAGCAGTTGCTGACTGTTCCTGCACTTAGTTTCTGCTGGACCCCTGCTACTTACCTTGACAATCCAAATAGCCCGCAGCCGATCACATCCACACCACGAAGCATCACTTATTATTACCAGGCGGAAATAACCGCCACCAACCTTATTATCAATAGCGATTTTTCACAGGGAAACACAGGATTTACTTCTGAATATAACTATGCCGCCAATAACACAACAGAAGGACAGTATTTTGTTGGAACCAATCCGCAAACATGGAACTCCTCGTTAAATTCCTGTTCGGATCATACAGGTGGCGCGGGTAATATGTTACTGGTAAATGGATCACCAACCGCAAATGTGAATGTCTGGAAACAAACACTAACAGTTACTCCTAATACTAACTATGCTTTTTCAACCTGGCTACAGGCACTGGGAGCACCCAACCCCGCTCAATTGCAGTTCGCTATCAACGGGAAGGATATCGGTAGTTTAATAACGGCCAGTTTGCCAGTCTGCACCTGGACAAGATTCTATGCCACCTGGAACTCTGGCAGTAATACTTCTATTACGATCTCAATTGTAAATAAGAACACTCAGGTGTTGGGCAATGATTTTGCCCTGGATGATATTTCTTTTGCACCGGTATTAATTAAAAGAGATTCAGTTAAAATAACCGTAGATACAGCAAGGGTGCAGGCAAGCAACGATATAACAATTTGTAAAGGAGGTTCAACGCAATTAAACAGTTTTGGCACGCAACAATATTCATGGAGCCCGGCAACTGGTTTGTCAAACCCATCTATTGCTAACCCCGTTGCCACACCAAATGTTCCTACGCAATACATTGTTACCGGAACAAACAGTAGTGGTTGCAGTGCGAAGGACACGGTTAATGTCAGTTTTTTCACTGCCCCGCTCATTAATGTTTCAAATGATACAGCGATCTGTAAGAATACTATTGCGCAATTATTCGCGAATGGAGGAGTGAGTTATAGCTGGACGCCAGCCGCCACGCTTGATAATCCTTCTGCTCCAAACCCTGTTGCTTCGCCCGTTGTGAGCACGAAGTATTATGTAGTTATCACAGATGCTAATAGCTGTAATTATCTTGATTCAGTACAGGTTGACATAATCCCAAGTCCTGTTTTTGCAGTGAGCCCGGCCCAGCAAGTTTGTATTGAGGATTCGATCCAGTTAAATGCATCTGGAGGTAATA
>DASVNY010000269.1:0-2201 GCA_036383615.1 Chitinophagaceae bacterium | reverse complement strand
CCCATGCTGAACCATCAGCATATCCCTGGTGCGTACTCCCCTTGATCATTTTTCCTGTTACAGTATCATAGTCTATCACATGAAAAGAACTGTGATCGGGCCTGAAATGATTTTGCAATGTGGTATTAGCATGTGCTATTGCTATTTTATAATAAGAAGAATCGCCACTGAGTTTGGTGGCCGCAAACAACAATTCAAGGTTCATCATATTGTCAATGATCACAGGGTATTGCCATTTGCCAAAATCCCAGGAACGAATACAACCGATCCTGGCATTGAATCTTGTTGCTAATGTTGCAGCACCCTGTAATACCTGTTGTTTGTAAAATTCATTATGAGTAAGCCTGTAGCCATTGCCATAACTATTATACACTTTGAAGCCGACATCATGCGAATTGCGGTTCTTTGGCTCTCTTTCCATCAACGTAGTAAACTCTCCGGCTTTTGTTTTCCATTCAGGTTTGCCTGAATATTCATACATAAACCATAACACACCTGCAAAAAAACCACTTGTCCAATCATCAGAAACCACAACCCGTAATGAATCCTTTCTTATTGTTCGGGGGAAAATTTGCCGGCCATTACGATTTGCCACTGATTCATTATATAAAACAGCAACCTGCTTCTCTGCTTCCGCAAACACCTTTTTTACATGCTGAGCGACAATAAAGGGCGAAGAAAAAAACAAACAAAGAATGATAGTTAAACTTCTTACCAACATAGAATATCTATTTTCATTTTAACTGCACCTGCTGCACATTTGATCCAACTTTTTTTATTTGAAGAGCATTCAACACCGGTTCTCCTTCAATTGCCTTAAAACTGATCTCGATACCTGAACCATTCAACGCTGCCACTCTTGTGGTTTTAGACACGGCCGTGGCTGCTCCATACTGGGCAGTTATATCAAAATTATCAAGCAGCAATTTATCGTTTACATACACATTGAATATCCTTTTCCCGTTTGGCGCTATCCTGTCCGGGTCAGAAAGATTATAAGGTATTTCTTTTGTTGCTGCTGCCATCAATTCTGCAAAGTGAAGTGTCAATTCATATTCACCCGGCGGAACATCAAGTTTATATTTTTCAATGCCCATCCTTTGTGTCTGGTAAACAGGATCGTTATTCGTGGCGGCAATATTCTTATCCGTTCCATAAGGAAGACGATTATTATTAGCCAGCTTAAATTGCTTGCCGCCGCTATACCCCCAACTCCCTGCCTCATAAGCTTTATCAGGTATCCACAACTGTTGTTCATCATCTGTAAAATAGCGATTAGCCCCGAGCAATATATTCATCGGCCGGAATGAAGTTGACTTATCAAAACGATCGGGCAATAAATAAAATTGAATAGTCGCTTTATCACTGGCAATCTTCCCCTCTTTTGTTCCTTTCACTTCAACAATATTAGCTCCATTGATAAACGGGGCGTTCCATTCACACAAACCATCTTGCTGCTGCTTTTTTCCCAATGACTTGCCATTGACAAATAATTCGGGTTGCTCTGTATTAGTTGCCACCTGTATCAACCTCGATGAAGTAGCAGCATTCTTATCAGCGATCCCGGCCGCTGCCTGCATTCCCAATAATTTAATAAAAGGTTTTTTAGAAAGCACGCCTTCATAATAATAATATGGGTCCTTGGGTGTCCGGTCCCATTCCAATAAACCTTTATTATTGATATGCGGCATTGACTCCGTTCTTGTTTCTGAATTAAAGTCTGCCAGGTTCCAGATCATTGCTGCAGCCACAAATGGCCGCTTCATCATTTCTGTAAAATAGTATTGATGAAACTTCGTGGTGTACTCAACGCTTTTATCAAATCGTACAGGCTCTGCACTTCGGATACGTGGATCGGCATCGGCGCCATATTCAGCAACAAGCATCGGCTTGCCGGGATTCTTTGCGTGAAAGCTGTCTAGAAATACCGGGAAATCACTCAACCTTGCTCCATACCATCCCGAATATAAATTCCAGCCAACGATCATAGGTATATCTACCAACCCAACATCTTTATACCGGTTATAATCTCCGTGATGCGCCATCATCGTGTATCGCGACGGGTCTTCCTTTCTTGTTACACTATCTAATGCCTGCGCAAGTTTGGCAATATTTTGAAAGTATATCTTTTGCTTTTCCTTATCACTATTGTAGTGCGGCCTGAGTAATACTTCATTCATATAACACCACATGATCACGCT
>DASVNY010000268.1:0-10094 GCA_036383615.1 Chitinophagaceae bacterium | reverse complement strand
ATAGAGAATGATAAGAATCCTGCTTTTCGAAAGTGGAATGAAAAATTTAAACAATATGTGATCTCTTCACAACGGGAAATACTCAGGCAATTGTTATAATTATAATTTCCCTGCTTCCGGGTATTGCAAATAAGCCTAAGATTGCTGAAATTAGCGTTGCAACTTACCGTCAAAATTCTACCTTATGAAGTTATCCGCCGTTTTCCGTTTCTTTTCACACCCCAACATATTCTTTTTGTACCTGGCAACTATGCCAACTTCAATCCCTTTTTCAATTGCAGAACATAGATGATCGGTTTAAACAGTGTCGTCTAAAAAATCTCAATAATCATTATGCAGTTAAAACTGAAAGCCATCAGTGTTTCTATTTTAATCCTTACGGGCAATATCCTGCAGGCACAAACAAAAGAGCAGGTACCGAAAGGGTATTCTCAGCAAGAATTCTTTAGGTCGAAACAAGTTTTTGCAACTGAGCAGTTGACAAGTTTTTATTCATCAGTAAGGGTAGAAAAAGATATGGTTTTCTTTTTGGCCAACGATTATAAGTTGTATGCCTACGACAAAGAAAACGGCAAAGAAAAATGGTCAGCCGATCTGAAGTATAAAACGAATACCCCGCTTGCATTTGACGATACAAATATTTACGCTGGTTTTTATGATGGAAAGTGGGAATGGACGGGCCGGTTTGATATCCGTACAGGCAAAATGATAAAACAATTGCCAGTAGGCCCGTTGGGTTCAGTGCCACTTATTAAAGATGGAGTATTATTTGGCACCGGCTTATACGAAGGTGGTTGTCTTTTCGCCTATGATATAAAAAAAGATACTGTGCTTTGGTGGCGCTTTCTTGCGCATGGCTTTTCCACGCAACCCTATTTCTTCGCAGATCGCATACAAGCCAATGCCGAAGCGAATAACTGGGCAATGATCAACTATAAAGGACAACTAACTGATACGAGCTGCAAAGAGAAAGCAGACATTTTTGTCAGCGACATTCCCTGTATAAAAAAATTCATTGCATTGACACACGATGGATTTGAGATCAATGAGCAATTTTCAATAAAAAATTTTGGAGATGAATCGCTGACGCCGGAGGATGTGTTAAGAGGAGAGAAGCAGAGCTTTGCTTTGTACAATGATAAATTGGTTGTTATTAAAAATAAAGGCAAAATAGCCAGTAGCTTCAATCCATCATCCTTATTGCCGGATACAATCGCCGGGAGGGAGGATGGTTTGTGCCGTTTAATAGCTGCGAATGAACAAACCGTTTCTTTTGTTTATTATGATAACCTTTTTGTGTATGATCATCAAAAGAAGAAGCTGGTAAAACTGGTTGAATTGGCTGCCTGGCAACCTCACCAGGTTGTTATTGATAACGAAAAGCTTTGGATCATCTCAAAAAAAGATGGACTATTATACGGTCTTGCTTACTAAACTTTTACATTCAACATTTTACATTCTGCATTTTACATTTTCATTCCATAAGGGCCTGGTAAGTAAGCGCCCTGAATTTTTCAACCACTTCACCTTTGCTGGTGTTTTGCAACTGGCGATAGAATAACATCACGATCTTTTCTTTTGGATCCACCCAATAGGAAGTGGCGAAAGCCCCGCCCCAGCTAAATGTCCCGGCCTGCGCAGGCGTTCTTCCACTGCTTTTTTCAGTTACGACCTGGAAACCTAATCCAAATTTATCATCACCTCTGAATACCACATCACCGATCTGGTTCATGGTCATGAGGCGGACGGAGTTGCGGCTTAATATTCTTTTGCCATTATAAATGCCATTATTCAACAGCATTTGCAAAAAGATGGCATAATCATAAATGGTTGATGATAATCCTGCACCACCTGAATAGTAAGTACTGCTCTTTAAAGGATAATCGGGCGTAATGAGTTTTCCATTCAACATATTGCCGGCTGCTTTTTCCAGTTTGCCCGTAGAGTCTTCGCGATACAAATTCACCAGTCTTGAAGCTTTGGCTGCAGGCACCTGGAAATAAGTATCATTCATACCCAATGGCTCAAAAATTCTTTTCTTAAAAAACTCATCGAGTGTCATACCGGATATAACTTCTACCAAACAACCCAGCAGGTCTGAATTTAAACCATAGGTCCATTTTTCACCGGGCTGATGCATCAATGGTAATTTGCCCAGCCGGTTCATCGCATCCAGTAGTTTATCACCCTGCACGGCTATACCGGCAGTGAGATTGCTCTTAGCATAAATGGCATTGGACTCACGGCTACCGATATCGGCATAACCAATACCGGAAGTATGGGAAAGCAATTCTCTTATGGTAACCTCTTTTTTGGCAGCTACTGTTGTGTAAGTAGTATCTGCCGCATTGAATTTATCAAGCACCTGCTGTCTTCTGAAAGCAGGAATATATTTTGAAACAGGGTCGTCGAGTAAAAGTTTTCCTTCTTCAAACAGGATCATGATAGCCACGCTTGTGATCGCTTTTGTTTGCGAAGCGATACGAAAGATGCCATCCTTACTCATTGGCGCTTTGCTGTCAAGGTCATTATAACCCGTCGCTTTATAATAAGCGATCTTTCCATTATGAATGACCAATGCTACAGCTCCATTGTACCAGCCTTTCTCCGCCCAATCATTCATCTCCCGATCTATCCGCTTTACTCTTTCGGAAGAAAAACCAGCCAACTCGGGAGTGGCGACAGGAACGATCTTTTGTGCAGCAGCAAAAGTTACCTGCATTACGATGAATGCAAATAAGAGAAGATGTTTTCTCATATCCGTGATTTGAGTTAGGATGAAGTTACAATGAAACCGCTTTCAACAATGCAGTAACTTGCTAAAAGGGCCTGGGCGCTGATTGAATATAACCCGGCCCATACAATGCTTTTCCGGCTCTTGTGCCGTTATGTTTTTCATTATCTACGGTAATCGCACCATTCACTAACACATAGTGAAACCCTTTTGAGTAGGCATGGGGTTTATCAAACGTTGAAAGGTCTATTACCTCGTTTGCATCGAATATCACGATGTCGGCCGCAAAGCCTTCCCTTAACAAGCCACGATCATGCAGCTGGAATTTTTGCGCCGGCAATGAGGTCATCCGGCGGATCGCTTCTTCTAAGGAAAGAACTTTTTCTTCTCTCACATATTTGCCGAGCACTCTCGCATTGGTGCCATAACCCCTTGGATGCGGCATGCCGGCATTTAATACACGGATCGAAGCATCACTGGCAAACATGTTGAAAGGGTATTGCATGATACGTTTTACATCTTCCTCACCCATGCCATGAAAAACGGCACTGGCCCCGCCGGCGATCATGATATCAATAACTGTTTCTGCTTCTAATTTTGCTTTGTGTTTTCTTCCCTTCATCAAATTGATCTGCTCGATGCTTTTGCCGTTATAAGAAGTATCAGCTGCATGATTAGCTACTACAGCATAGCTAAAATGTTTCAGTTTTCTTTTCTTCAACCGGGCCAGCATTGATTTGATAACATAGCTTTTTGTCTCGGGTCGCTGCAGCCTTGCTTTGATCGAATCCTGGCCATCAGCTAATATTCCATCGGGTATCAATGTGCTGATAGAAGTGCTGCTGGCTGTGTAGGGATACTGATCAATCGTTACTTCAATACCTTCTTTTCTTGCTGCTTCAATCATCGGCACGGTAACTTTGCTTCTTCCCCAGTTTTGCTGACCGCTTAATTTGAAATGCGAGATCTCCACAGGCAATTTTGCTTCCCTGCCGATCGTCAGCGCTTCTTCAATGGCTTGCGTTACACTATCGCCTTCATCCCGCATATGACTTGCATAAAGACCATTGTATTTGGAAACGATCTTCGCGAGATCAATTATTTCAGGTGTTTTGGTATAAGTGCCGGGAATATAAATAAGACCTGTTGACATACCCACAGCGCCATCTTTCATTGCTTTGTCAACAATCGTTTCCATCTTTTGCATTTCTTCAGGAGTAGCATCACGATTGGCACGACCCATCACGGCTTTCCTGACATCATTATGCCCTATCAGTGAAGCCACATTGATAGAAAGCTTTATGGAGTCTATCCATTTCAAATATTTTTGTATGTCAACATTGGATGAACCGCAGTTGCCCGTTACACAAGTGGTAACGCCATCATAAATAAAACTTTTCGCTTCCGGTTCCCTTGCCTCATCGGCTTCAAGATGTGTGTGCACATCAATAAAACCGGGCGCAACGATCATCCCTTTTGCATCAATGGTTTTTGATCCTGTGAAAGGAATGTTACGGCCAATGCCAACGATCTTTCCATCTTTGATGGCCACATTGCCATAATACCAGCTATTACCGGTGCCGTCAATGATCTTTCCATTTGTGATCAGGATATCGCAGGGCTGCTGAGCCAGTGAGAAAAGCGGGAACAATAAAAGGGGCAATAAGATTTTCATGGGCTCAAGATACTGAATGAAAAAATGCTGTGATTATTTTCAACGCTAAAATTACCCGCAAAAAGCAGCAAGGAAAAGGTAAAACTGAATTTTTAAGATGCTACTTGTTTCTAAAGTAATGATCTGCCAAGGCCCGGATGATAGCGTAGGGGTTGGCTTCATCCGTATTTGTCATAATGATGATAGATAACCCATCATTTACAAAGCGGGTGTAATAAGAACGGAAACCAATATTGGAGCCACTATGCGAAACTGTTTTATGCCCCTTGTATTCATCGATCGTCCAGCCAAACCCATAATATGCTTTTGAGTTAGCGTCATCCGATGTTTTTATAAAAGGTTCCCAAAGCAGTTCCCAATTCTCTTTTTTCAAAATGATCTTTTTTTCCCGCAGCACTTTATCCCATAAGATCATATCGCTGGTAGTGGAAAGAAAACCACCACTTGGTCTCACGGCATACATGGCATCGGCATTGACCAGCACATTGTTTTTATGCATATAACCGCTTGCCCGGTGTGGAATGATCGGGTAGAAATCGGTCATGCAGCTATTCTTCATACCGGCAGGAATAAAAAGCTTTTCCCTGATATAGTCCTGCCAGGGCATGCCACTCACCTGTGTAATGATCTCGGCCAGCATAAAAAAAGCAAGATTGCAGTACTGGTATTTTTCACCGGTCTTGAAATCGAGTGGTAATGAGTAAGCCGATTTAATAACAACAAGATCGGGCTGTATCACTGAATTATTATAGGCAGGTGCTTCCCGTTTCAATCCTGAAGTGTGCGACATCAGGTGCTTTATTTGAATGGGTCTCCATATTTCGGGAGCATCGGGAAAAAATTTATGTACAGGATCATCAATCTTTAATTTTCCCTCTTCGGTTAGTTTAAGAATAGCGGTTGTAAAAAATTGCTTGCTCACCGAACCGAGCCTGATCACTGTTTCGGCTGTTACGGGCACATTATGTTCAACATTAGCGAGACCATAGCCTTTATTCACGACAGCTTTACCATTTTTAACAACAGCCAAACCGAGCCCGACGATTTTTTGTTCCTTCATTATCCTCTCAACAATAATATCGGTGCTGTCTGTTTGTGCTGCTGCCAGCACATGAACAAAAAGAAAGAAAATAAACGCTATGCTTCTCATGTGGTTTGTTTAATTAGTAGGAGGCCCGCTCAATCATTTTTAAAATAGCGATAAAGAAAAGCAGCGATAAATGCTACGGCGGCATAAATAACAAAACGGATCATCCTTGCTTTCCGGCTTTCCATAGTTATTGATTATAAAGATGCGGTTTCGTTTTTCTTTAATTGTTTTAATGCTTCCTCTTTTCCTTTTAAAGATTGCGACCTGTTGGGTCCATAGCGGAGTGAGGTTTCAAATTGATCCAACGCTTCTTTTGCTCGCCCGTTTTCCAGCAACCATTCGGCATACATTTCAAAAGTAGGTTTTGGGATCTTAGGCGGACCGTAAGCATAACCCGCGGCTGTATGTAATTTTACCGCGGCCTGTAAAGATTTTTCAGTGGCGGCAACGTCTTTATCCATCCATGTCCGCATCGCTTTTAATTGTAGTTCCATCGCTTCTGTTTCCTGCAGATCACTCAATGTTGCTATTGAGCGGCCAACATTACCACAAACCCTGATGCCTTTATCAGAAGCCTTTGCCGATTCCACTAATCTTTCACCAGACAATTGACGGATCACTTCATCGAGTGCTGTTTTATTGCCTTTATAATATTCATTCATTCCATTTACAAAGAAATTCTTGGCACGGGTCACAATGTTCAGGTCCTTTTGCTCAATGGGAATATCCATGATGGCCTTATCATAATCATTTGTTTCCGCGAGGTAAGTTGATTTCAACAATATCATATGCGCTCTTGCTCTTGGGCTGGGTTTTTCGCTGCAGTATTTATATACACTGTCGATCATTGGTCTTGCTTTTTCCTTATGACCCTGCTGCAGATAGCCATATTCCAGCCAGTGATAGGAATGATAACCCAATGCGTCGTTGTCCACATTCTTTCTATTCTTCCTTGCCCATTCCGCCGCCCAGGACACTTCATTGCTGCTAACTACTTTGTCCCACAGGCCCAATGCGAGATAAGTATGTGTAGGCATATGTAGCGCATGACCTGCATCGGGAGCTGTTTTGGCATATTCATCCGCAACGGCTAATGCCTGCGCCGCATGTTCAGGGTTATCGAGCGCATGAATGATATAGTGTAAGGCACCGGGATGTTTGGGATTGCGTTGCAGGATCTCATTGCCGATAGCAGCGGCTCTTTCCAAAATGCTGACATCTTTCTCCGTGGTTCCCCAACCATTCAGCGCCAAACTGTAGAAGGCAGCTACTTCATCATTGCCCGGGTATTTTTTATAAAGCGTTTCCATATAGGCGGCATAACTGCTATCTCTTTCGGCTTTGTTGCCTTTGCCGTAAAGAATATTAACAGCACCGATAAAATCTTTTTCCAGGCCTGTTTTTGCTTTGCTTATTCTTTCTCCAGGTGTTGGCGCCAGTGCATTCAATACTTCATTGCCTTTATCATAGTCCTGTTCCTGCCATAGCGGGTGATTATAAGTCATCACCTCACCCCAATAAGCCATTGCGAAACCAGGATCCATTTGCCGCACTTCCTGGAAAGCTTCTGCTGCATCCACGTATTCAAAACTGTGGAGCAGCAACATTCCTTTTTTAAATCCGGGCTGAGCCTCCTCTTTGCCGGTAACAGTGAAACTGATCTCTCCTAACTGATCTTTGGGCTTATCTTTTTTGGATGAACAGCCGTCAGCGATCAAAGCTGACAGGATAATGGCAGCAGGTAAATAATTTGCAGCAGGCATATCGTTGGTTTTAGCGTTGCTAAATTTAATGATTTCTTTTGCTACAATTTTCCCCGCAGATTCCGCAGATTTTTACGCAGATCACCGCAGATTTTCCCCAGGGTGATAGGTTCGTTCGGCGTGTTTCATTACATCTTCCTTGTAGAATAACACATCTTTAAACATTCCCTTACTATACATCTGGCCCTGGTCAAAAAAATGTTTTGAACTTTCATTACCACTATTACCGCCTGCCAGCAACGATCTTGCTTTTATTTTCTTACCGAATTCAACGGCACAGATGAAACTGTTTCCATTCACGCCATATCTTTTTTTAGTGCCGGGATAGAGACGACTGGTGTAGGAAGGTAACATGCCCCAGGTGGAGGATACAAAACCTACAGGAATGCTGGCCCTGCTATCATCGAACCTATTGTCAATATCAGATGATATGCGTTGAAACCGGTTGATCTCTCCCCATTGAACCTGCCAGCGACCAAACCTCGTTTGCAGATCATTGATCGTTGTCAACAGCGGAAGCAATAACTCTGTCGTTTTTGCATTAGCTGCAAAATATTTTGCCTTATCAACCTGGTCGGCTTCTTCATCATCGATAATTTTTGTACGAAGCATAGCGGGTAATATTCTTTGTCCCCACTCCACTGCCAATGTAGTGGCAATTGAGTTTTCTCCGCAACGATAATCCCATCCTTTCAATACTGCTACCGGTCCTGCAAGCAATGCAAACAACGAATCATTGTAGTTGATATTTTTTTCAAAAGCTTTTACAAGCGCAGGTATCAGCACTTCAAAAGATGCCAGTCTTGTATCATAGCCGGCTTTGATCACTTTGTCAATATCATACTGACTGGTTTCACTTAATGTGCGCACAGCATTGATGCCGCGAAAATTTTCACCATCGGGTGCCATATAAGCCGGGAAGTTTTCTTTTTTAGGGCTATTGCTGCCAGCAACAGTATAAGGAGTGGAATTACAATTCTGCAGCCAGCCATTGGGCGGATTGATACTTAACACTGTTTCACTGATCGGGTGATAACCTTTCCATTCGGTAGCGGCAATGCTGCCATCCACCGCTTTGCTCCAGTCATATTTTGTATCTCTTACCGGCACACGGTTGCCATGCCAATAAGCAATATTTCCCTGTGCATCGGCATATACCGTATTGTTTGAAATATTTCCTTTGAGATCAAGCGTTTTTTTGAAATCATCAAGACCTTTTGCTTTTGTTCGCTGCCAGCATTGTATCAATCCACTCATAATGCGGTTGTCGGCTTTTACACTCAGCCATTGTCCGTTACGTTTAGCCATGACAGGGCCATGATGCGTAAATAAGGCGTTGATGGTTTTGACCTCGCTACCGTTCCCGGTTTTAACACGGATAGAAATTTTCTTTTCTATCAATTTCTTCTCCTTTCCTTCATATTGGTATGCCCAGCCGTTATCTTTTTTTGAAACTTTTTCAATATAGGTGTCAGCAGCGTCAACAGCACTCGAAGTGTGCATCCATCCACAATGTTCATTAAAACCCTGGTAAACGAAGAACTGTCCCCAGGTAACAGCACCATAAGCATTCAACCCTTCCTCACTCACCATATGCACTTCGGGACGGAAATAGAAAGTAACATGCGGGTTGATATATAGAATAGCATTTCCCGATGAGGTGATCTTCGGTGAAAAAGCAAAACCATTTGAGCCGGTAAGAATTTCTTCTTCCTCCTTTTTAACAACAGCAACAGAAGGTTCACCTGAATAGAAATTTTTCAGCTCATTGGTTGTTATATCTGCTGTACTGATTGCACCTATGCTGCCATCTGTCCATAAGAGAGGATACCATGGTTGAAAACGATTTAATAAAGCCGGCTTCACCTGTGGATTTTTATAGAGATAATAATTGATGCCATCGGCAAAGGCATTGCAAAGGTTTTTTAACCAGGCCGGTGCTTTTTTATAATCATTCATGGCTTCGGCCGAGTCGATCACCAGCCGGATAAGAAGATCTTCATATAACTCGGCCTCACCATTTACTTCGGCCATGCGACCGAGCTTTTCAATATAGTTCATCTCCACCCGTTTGAAATCGTCTTCGCATTGCGCATAGAGCAATCCAAAAACGGCATCCGCATCTGTTTTACCATAAATATGCGGAATGCCCCAATTGTCACGGATGATGTTAACATTCTTTGCTTGTTTTTCCCAGCGGGCAATTTCAGCTGGTGACTGGGAAAATAAATGAACGGGAAGTAATAGAAGACACAGTAATTTTCTCATGCGGTCAAGTTACAAATTATTTAAGTCGGTATTCTTTTTTGATCAATTCAATCAATCGTTCGGCTGTTTCCCTGATATAAACATAAGCCAGTTTATCCTGCGAAGTGGTGACCTTTTGATCATATAAAAAATTGAGGTATGCATTAAGCTGAAGCGGGTGGATGGAAGTAACAGCGTCACCGGGGTAGTAAGAAACAGCAACAGCGCCCGTTTGCCGGATATATTCCTTCACGGCACTATTGGCATCAATAATATTATGCAGGTAGTCTTTGCCTTTTTCCTGTAGCCCTTTGTATCGTTCCACCCAAAACTCTGCTCTTTGCCATAGCAGGTCATAAGCGGCTATGGAATCACGCACAGTATTTTTTCTTATCAATCTCAATCCACCGGCATTTTTTAACTGGTCCATGGTGGTGCTGTTTCTTCTATAGTGACGGTCCCACAAGGTTCTTCTCATTTGCCTGATCACAGCGCCGGGAACCTGTTTAACATCGGGGTTGTTACTATAAAAACTAAATACTGAATCGATCGCCTTTATTCTTTCATCTTTTAAGGGAAACCCCA
>DASVNY010000267.1:0-2449 GCA_036383615.1 Chitinophagaceae bacterium | reverse complement strand
TCATCAAATTTATTTTTAGGTTCTTTTGGTTTTTGTTGCGCAATTGAAAAACTTAGAAGACAACAGCAATTAATAATGAGAAGACATACATCCTTTTTGATAGCTTTCATTATCTGAAGATTTCAATGCTTATTAATCTGTAAAACCAATATCCTGGTACCGCAGATAGACCCTCGCCACTTTTACCTGCCCCGATGGTGATGATATCGTGAATTCAATATGCTGATCTTTTTCTAAATTTTTCAACAAACTGACCGGCGCCCATCCCCATTCATTCCAGTTAACAATAAACTCCTGGCTGGTATTGCCATATTTCACAACGAGTTTTTGCGGAGATGCTGATGTATTCAAAGCAAGCAGGCATACCTGGTATGATCCTTTCTTCTTCGCATCCATACTCACCGTTAATGGTTGCGACAGGTCATGCGCCTTCATGCCATTTATTTCCTTTCCCTCCTGAACAAGATATTTCAAATCTGTTTCAAAATCATCAAAAATAAGGGCATCTGTCAGCTGCGCTACTTTTTTCAGTTCAGTTTGTGAGACTCTTACGGTATTATTTGATAGTGAAAGATCTTTAACCGTATTCTCTTCTGCTTCAAAAAGGAGGTCGCTGTTATCAAATGTTTTGCAATAAGCTGCTACTGCATTATTCACTTCCCTGAAATGAGCAAGCGGGTTGCTTTTGCCTTTAGCGTTTGCAGCAACTGAAAACATAGAAAGACTATTTACCCGGTCAAAACACAGTGCGGGTCGTTTTTCATTATCCGCTGAATACATGTTTACATTCTGCAAATACAATCCATCCACACTTCTGCAATAAAGACCGAATGCCGGAAGCTTTTCAAAAAGAACGGCCGCGGGGTACTCAAATTCCTGGAAACTGACCTGGTTGTAAGGAGTAGCAGCCTGTGTTTCTTTATACCTTACTGTATAATTTGACACAGTGATGTTGCCAATCTTTTTACTATGCAATCCAATGATACTTGAGGGCAATGTTGCATTGCTGGCAATAATATTACTCAATGAAATATCTCTCACCTCATCGATCTTACTCACATACTGGCCGGGCTTGAATGGACGAGCTCTTATACCAAGACGGATAAAGAACGGAGTAGCCACATTGTTCATCACAATATTATCAAGCACGATATTCTGCATCATGCCGCCATCAACCATCATCAGTTCAATGCCTGCATGAACAGGAATATTATTGATCACGCAATTGCTCACCGTGATATTCCTGAACCCACCATTTGATTCTGTGCCTGTTTTAATTCCTGATCCACCACAACCAGTCACCACGCAATTGGTGATCACGATATTTTCGCAGAGTTCATCACGTGTAGCTTTCAATACGATCGCGTCATCAGTAGTTAAGAAACGCGAGTTTGATACTTTTACCCGCTGGCAGGCATCTATATCCAATCCATCCCGATTGCCTTCCGCGGTTGTTTCGATAACGATGCCATCAACATTTACTTCACGGCAACCCAACAGGTGCAATGTCCAGTTAGCCGCTTCCATCAATTTTACATCCCTGATGATCACATTCTCGCAATTCACCAACCTGATCATATAGGGGCGAAGATTTTGCGGACGCTCTTCCTGGAAATGTTTCAAACCGTTCCCATAGATCGTGCCCGCACCAGTAATGGAGATATTTCGTGCACCTTCAGCGAAGATCATGAAGTATTTAGCATACAGGCCTCTCGTCCGTGATTCATACTGTTGCTTTACCGCTATATAATCCTTATAGTTAGCGCTTCCTAATAATGTAGCGCCGTTTTGCAAATGCAGCTCCACATTATCTTTTAAAATAAGTGTACCGATTTTATAGGTTCCCGCTGGTAGCGTTACTACGCCGCCTTTATTCGCATGAGCTTTATCAATAGCTTGCTGAATAGGCCGGGTGTCCAATGTTATACCATCTCCCTTAGCTCCGAATATTCTTACATTTAACTGCGCCTGCAGGCCTGAGCAAAGGACCAGGGCAGTAGTAAATCCTAACAATGTTTTCTTCATAGTATTATTTCTCCCTGCTAAGGCTGGTTAACACTTCTTTTCCTTTTTCCAGCATTTCTGCAGCAGGAACTGTTTCTATTTTTTTAATGTCGGCAAAAGTGGCTACTATTTTATCAAGCTGAAGAAGAGCTTCTTTATTCCCTCCTGCTGTAAATTTCTCCCGCAGTATCCTGATCTTTTCAAAGTCCTGTATGCCTTCTCTCAGTTTTTCAAACCTTATAGAAGTGCGTGGCCCCGGGTAAAATTGAAACAACTCTCCTGCCGGGTAACGGCGCCAGCGACTATTCAATAATGGATCGGCTACCCAGGTATTGTAGGCCCAGAATAAATAACCGGTCAGTCCTTTTGCTGCAGCATGCCATGCCAGCCATGTGTTCTCCCCCGGTGGTGAAGCAGTATAGCTGTTGGGATATTTTTCAACGCA
>DASVNY010000266.1:0-7054 GCA_036383615.1 Chitinophagaceae bacterium | reverse complement strand
ATTTACCGTTTTCACATACTCATTCTCTATCCACTTCATCAACTCTTCTTTGGTCATTACCTTTTTATGCTCATTCTTCATTCTCTCCAGGATCATTTCACTTTTCACTCCTTCCATCGGCAATTCCCTCGCAGGATAGATCGGTAACAAGATCACTTCATCAGCCATGTCAAGCACTTCTGCAAATCCATCTGCATGGTCTTTTGTGCGACTGAACAAATGAGGCTGAAAGATCACAGTGCACTTCTTTCCTTTAAAAAGAGTCTTTGCGCCGTTGATCAATGCTCTCAACTCTTCCGGGTGATGTGCATAATCATCAATAAATACTATTCGGTCATTTTTGATGATGTACTCAAATCGTCGCTTTACCCCCTTGTAATTTTCAACCGCCGCTTTGATCTTTTCATTTTCTATTCCCAAAGAACTGGCGACCGCTATGGCCGCAATTGCATTTTCTACATTATGCATTCCCCCCATATTCAGTTTCACATTGTCAAGCATATTACCCGGCATCATCACATCAAACTCATAACTCCCATTCATCATCCTGATATTGGCGCCCCGCACATCGGCGTTTTCATTTTGTAAACTGTAGGTCCAATGTGTATCGGCTCTCAACTCCTTTCCTCTTTTCAATCCAAACTGTCTTATCAATACACCTCCCGGTTTCACCTTCTTGCTGAAATCAATAAAAGCTTCTTCCATTGAGTCCGCCGTTCCATAGATATCCAGGTGATCGGCATCCATCGCTGTGATGACTGCCACATCCGGACCCAGTTTCAAAAAACTTCTGTCATACTCATCTGCTTCGATCACACATACATTTCTTTCATGGCTCCAGAAATTCGTTTCATAATTCACCGAAACACCTCCCAGAAATGCATTGCATCCAAAACCACTGTCTCGCAGCAAATGAGCCACCATGCTGGTGATGGTTGTCTTTCCATGTGTGCCTGCGATGCAGATATTAAAAGAACTTGCTGTTATGATCTGCAACACATCGCTCCGTTTCACTACCTTATATCCGTTCTGCTGGTAAAAAACCAGCTCCTTGTGATCTTTCGGAATCGCCGGTGTGTATATCACTAAGTCAACCTGTTTTGGTATCAGTTCCAGGTTCTCTTCATAGTGAACAGCTATTCCTTCTGCAACTAATTCTTTTGTTAAGGCGGTCTCTGTTTTATCATAACCGCTCACCTTAACTCCCTTTGTGTGAAAGAACCTCGCCACCGCACTCATTCCAATTCCTCCAATGCCGATGAAATACACTTCATTCATCTTTGCCAACCCCCCGAAGGGGGAATTCATAAGGACAGTATTGTCTGGACCAATCATTAAATCACTTTCAAAATTTCTTCAGCCATTTTTCGATCTGCATCGGCCTCACCCTTCCGTCCCTCCCCAGGGGAGAGGGAGACCCACTTTCTTCCTTAACCAATGCTTTTAAAAATTTCATCTGCTATTTTTTGATCTGCATTTGATATTGCCACTGCAGCTATATTTTTTTTCAGATCCATTTGATGCGCTTCATCCTTTGCGAGTTCGATCGTCATGAACATCAGCTTTTCAGCCGCTTCACTGTCCTTTACCGTTAACGCTGCATTTTTTTTGACCAACTGCATTGCATTCACGGTTTGATGATCTTCCGCTGCAAATGGATAGGGCACAAACAACACCGGCTTTTTTACCACACATAGTTCAGCAACTGTCATCGCTCCCGATCTTGCTACTACGACATCAGCCGCCGCATATGCATATTCCATTTGCGTAATAAAATCGTTGACCCACACTCCCGTTTTTCCTGCTGCCCTTGCTTTGGCTTTATCAGCATAAGGCTTTCCTGTTTGCCAGATCAATTGCAGCCCTGCACCTAGCAGATCATCCAGTCTTTTATCGATCGCTTCATTGATCGTTTTCGCTCCTAAACTTCCTCCTACCACCAGTACCGTCTTTTTGCTTTCATCCAATGAAAAGAATTTCAATCCTTCACTTCTGCTTATTCCCGATTCCGCGATCGCTGATCTAACAGGATTACCGGTCACCAACAGTCTTTCTTTAGAAAAGAATTTTTCCATGCCGTCAGTACCGGTAAATACTTTGGTAGCCTTTTTTCCCAGCATGATATTCGATTTGCCTGCAAAGGAATTCGACTCATGAATGAATGTTGGAATTCCTTTGGCTTGTGCAAAACGCAATACAGGAAAACTCGAATAACCACCTACGCCGATTGCCGCATCCGGTTTAAATTTTTTGAAGATGGAACGCACCTGCAAAAAACTTTTTACCAGCTTAAATGGCAGACCGATGTTCTTTATCAAAGAGCTGCGGTTAAACCCCGCTATATCCAATCCTTCGATCTTATATCCCGCTTGCGGCACTTTTTCCATTTCCATTTTTCCCTTAGCGCCTACAAATAATATCTCAACCGTACTATCCAGCTTTCGCAATGCATTTGCAATAGCTATTGCCGGGAAAATATGTCCGCCTGTGCCTCCACCAGCTATTATGATTTTCTTACCCACAGATTTAATTTTCAATATTCAATTCTCAATGCGCAATGTTCACTTCTTATTGAACATTGCGCATTGAGCATTGAGCATTTCTTTTTGTCCTTCCGACTGCTCAACATTTCTTGCCACACTCAATATGATACCAATCGCCAAACAGGTAAATATGAAACTCGTTCCTCCCATGCTCACCAATGGCAGTGTGACACCGGTAACAGGAAATAAATTAACTGTCACCGCCATATTCGCGATCGCCTGACTCGCCAATGTGAAGCTTAACCCCAATGCGAGGAATGCACCAAATGCATAAGGACATCTTTTAAATATCCGGATGCACCGGTACAGGAACACGAGATATATAAATACAATAAACGCCCCCCCGGCAAGACCATACTCTTCGATAATGATCGCATAAATGAAATCATTATAAGCCTGGGGCAGATAATCTCTTGTTGTGCTATTACCAGGACCAACACCTAATATGCCACCTTTTGATATGGCAATTTTTGCCTGGTTCACCTGGTACATTTCATCTGCATCAGCCGACTTGCTTCCATATATAAAATTCTCAACACGGCTTATCCATGTATTCACCCTCCCTGTTAATCCCGATGAGCTTGTTACTGTAGCTGCTTCTTCGGTCCCGGATTTATGCCGAACAACGGCAGCAGTGATCAAAAACACTATCGGTATCAGAGCAACCCCGATCGTCAATAGAATGTGTTTCATTCTCGCTCTCCCGATAAATAACAACATCAAACAACTTGCTCCGAGTAATAATGCTGTTGAAAGGTTGGCCGGGGCGATCAATAAACAAGTAATGATAACCGGCGTCATCACTGGTAAAAAACCTTTTTTGAAATCCTTGATCACATCTTGTTTCTTACTTGTAAGCCTGGCGAGATACATGAACAGGGCCAGCTTTGCCAGATCCGATGTCTGCATCGTCATGTTGATGATCGGGAGACGTATCCAGCGGCTGCCTTCATTCATCTTCACACCAAAGAATAAAGTATAAGCCAGCAATGGGATGGAAAGCAGGAAAGCGATCTTTGCGATCTTTGAATAAACGGTGTAGTTAACAAGGTGAGCAAAATAGATCACCAAAATACCTACAACGATAAAAGCGATCTGCTTGAAAAGATACACTTCCGTATTCCCCTTATAATTTTTATACGCCAACGAACCAGTTGCGCTATACACAGCCAGCAAAGAGATCAGCGTCAGCAATACCACCAGCGCCCAGATCACTTTGTCACCTTTGGTCCTGCTGAGTAGTTTCTGCGTGTTGAAATTTCCCAGGTCACTAAATCGTATATCTCTTGTTGCTTCCATTTTCAGTTGGCAGTGTGCAGTCGGCAGTTAGCAGTCTGCAGTCACAGCCTCATTTATTTATTCGAATATTTTTCAGGGTGTTGGATCATATCATTTAATAATCGTCCTACTTCCTCGCTTTTTATCATTTTATCGCTATGCGTTTCTTTGTTTATATATCCACAGGCAAGTGAAAAATCTAACCACACCTGTGTTTCTGCATTTTCCATATCCGAATCAGTTGATTTCGAAATAAAATGTGCCACATATCTTCTTTTTCTATACCCTTCTGCAATATTTGCACAAACTGATCTCGAACTACGTCTTATCTGGTCTATCAAAGAATATCTTTCTTCTTTCGGAAACGTCTTTGTCATTTCAAAGATTTCCATGGCAAGTTGAAACGCTTTCTTGTACACAATAAGGTCTCTAAACGATGCCATTGCTCTTATTTTTCAAAATCTAACAGTAGCTTACTGCCTTTGTCCACTGCCAACTGCCTACTGCCTACTGCCTACTGCCCACTGCATACTGCTTACTGCCCACTGCCTACTGCTTACAACTCCCTCACCGCCTGCTTAAACTGATTCCCCCTATCCTCATAATTTTTAAAGAGATCGAAGCTGGCACACGCAGGGCTCAGCAATACCACATCTCCTTTTTCAGAAAAATGAAAGGCAGCATGTACGGCTTCTAAGGCGCTGCCCGTGTTTACAATAGGGCTAACAATATTTCCAAATGCCTCATGAATTTTCCGGTTATCGGTTCCGAGACATATAATAGCTTTTACTTTTTCTTTTACCAGGTCAGTGATCAGGGAATAATCATTCCCTTTGTCAACGCCACCTAATACCAGCACGGTTGGTTTGGTCATGCTCTCCAATGCATACCAGGTAGAGTTTACATTGGTGGCTTTGCTGTCGTTGATAAATTCAACTCCCCGTATTGTTGCCACATGCTCCATGCGATGTTCGAGGCTCTGAAAATTCTGCACCGCATCCCGGATCTTTTCTTTCCGGATGTCCATCGTGGTGGCTGCCACACATGCTGCCATAGTATTATACTGGTTATGTTTTCCTTTTAATGCGAAATCAAATACACTCATAGATGTAAAATCCTGGCCGGTACGGATATACATATCCCCGTCTTTGATAAATGCTCCATTGGGTAGTTCTCTTTTCATACTAATTGGCAGTTGTTTGGATTGAATACTGAATTGATTTATATATTTCATAGTTACTTCATCATCGTAGCAGTAAATGAAATGATCATTTGCCTGCTGGTTCATAGCGATACGGAATTTGCTCCTGATATAATTTTCGAAATTGTAGTCGTAACGATCGAGGTGATCTTCGGTGATATTGGTAAGAATAGCTATATCCGGTCTGAACGTTTTGATATCATCAAGCTGAAAGCTGCTGATCTCTGCTATATACAATGGCTTTGGATCCTCAGCGATTTGTTTGGCAAATGAATAACCGATGTTTCCCACCAATGCACAATCCAACCCACCTTCTTTGCAGATATGATGCGTAAGGGCCGTAGTGGTTGTTTTGCCGTTGCTGCCCGTGATAGCGATGATCTTACTATCTCCTTTGAAACGATAAGCGAGTTCTATTTCGCTGATGATCTCAATTCGCCTGGCCCTGATCTTTTTTACCAGCTCATTTTTTTCCGGGATACCCGGGCTCTTCACAACTTCATCCGCCGATAAAACCTTTTCTTCGCTGTGACCGCCTTCTTCAAACTCAATGTTTGCCGCCTGCAATTCGTTACGATACGATTCCTTCAAAGAACTTCCGTCTGAAAGAAATACATCATACCCTTTTTGTTTTGCGAGTAAAGCAGCGCCGACGCCGCTTTCACCCCCACCGAGTATGACCATTCTTTTACGCATGCCTCAAAACACTCATAGCGTTGTACGGAATTGGTTCTTCACAAGCATTAGTTTTGAATAAACTGCACCACAATTCGGTTTGGATCAGGGACGGTTCTTAACAGGTTTGGATTTCCAGGACGGGTTTTTCAGTAATTATTTCGGTCTCACCTTTCACGTCTCACGTTTAACGATCTTACCTTAGTTTCAATGTTGCAATGCTCAACAACACACATAGCACGGTCACGATCCAAAACCTTGTTACGATCTTCGCCTCATGCAATCCTTTCTTCTGGTAATGATGATGCAGTGGGCTCATTAAAAAGATCCTTCTGCCTTCACCATATTTCTTCTTCGTGTATTTGAAATAGCCCACCTGCGCCACCACACTTAAATTCTCTACCAGGAACACACCGCAGAAAATGGGAATCAATAATTCTTTATGAACGATGATCGCCAATGCCGCGATGATGCCACCCAATGTCAAACTGCCCGTATCTCCCATGAATACCTGCGCGGGATATGAATTGTACCAGAGGAACCCGGTACAGGCCCCGATCATTGCCGCAATGAATATGGATAACTCGCCCAGGTTAGGGATATACATAATATTGAGATAGTCGGCAAAGAAGAAACTACCACTTGCATAAGCGAATATGCCCAAACAAACACCGATCAACGCGGAAGTCCCCGTAGCCAACCCATCTAATCCATCTGTTATATTCGCGCCGTTTGATACAGCCGTAATAATGAATATCACGATGAGTATGTATAATACCCATGAATACTGTCTTAATCCGGCTGGAAGCAACTTGGTATAGTTGAACTCATGAGTCTTTACAAAAGGGATTGTCGTGATTGGTTCTTTAGTAACAACAAAATGCTTAGGCTGATCGTTGACAGTCCTGGTAATAACAGTGCTGTCACCTGGCTTTGGCGTTCCCTGGTATTCTCTCCAGATATGAACATTACTATTAAAATAAAGAACTGCTCCTACTGTAATTCCCAAACCAACCTGTCCAAGTATTTTGAACCATCCGGCCAATCCATCTTTATCACCTTTCTTATAAGCTACTCCCTGCTGCTGCGCAATACGTTTGGCACGCAGCTTTAAATAGTCATCTACAAAACCAATAATGCCCAGCCATACGGTGGCTACCAGCATTAAGATGATATAAACTGTATCTAATCTTGCAAACAGGAGTGTTGGAACGATGATTCCTAAAATGATGATGATACCACCCATCGTTGGAGTGCCCTTCTTCATCTGCTCACCAGCCAAACCAAGATCCCTTACCGTTTCACCAACTAATTTCTTTTGCAGTATTCTTATCAATCTTTTACCATAAACCAGTGT
>DASVNY010000265.1:0-3895 GCA_036383615.1 Chitinophagaceae bacterium | reverse complement strand
GGGGTGGATGGCACAGGGCAAACGCTTTCAACAGCAGCTTTGCAAAAAGCATTAGATGAAGCTGCCGCTGCTAAAAAGATACTTTATTTCCCGCCGGGAGTATATCGTACCGGAAGTTTGAAGGTGAGCAGCAATGCCAATATCTTTCTCGAAGCCGGCGCGATGATCAAAGGCTCGGAGGACAGGAAGGATTATCCTTCAGACGATAATAAGAAGGAATCTGACCATGTGAATGATAAAGCCAATTTCACTGACAATGGCGAGTGGATGACTTTTAGCCGACTGATATTGGTTGATAGTGCGAGCAATGTAAAAATATGGGGGCGCGGCATCATTGATGGAAGTGGCAGCATTGTAAGGGCACAGGGAAAACCGGCCAACCTTATCCGCATTCGCAATTCGAGGAATGTAAACATCGAGGGTGTGATCTTGCGTGATCCCGCCTGTTGGAACACCCATATCCTGCATTCCGAAAATGTAACTATCCGCAATATTAAAATGCTTAACGATCGAAGCGTGGCCAACACCGATGGTTTCGATCCCGATGCATCGAAAAAAGTATTGATCGATAATTGTTTCGCCTATTGCAGCGATGATAATATCGCTATCAAAACAACGAATAACGCCAACCTGCTGGCGGATATTGATGATGTGGTTATTAATAACTGCGTGTTCATCACCAAAAAATCGGCGCTCAAGGTTGGCACGGAAACCAAAGGAGCTTCCATGCGCAATATTGTTTTCAAAAACAATTATATCGTAGAGGCGGATCGCGGCATGGTGCTGTATTGTAATGATGGAGCCACTTTCGAAAAGATCAGTTTTATAAACAATTACTTTGAGCTTGGACTGAAGAGCAGTAATCTCAAGGCTGTACATTTTCAGATCAAGAACAGGAGCGGGAAAGGGCAGATAAAAAATATCCTGATCAAGGATTGCAAGATCGCTTCCACTTTTTCAAATGTATCAGAGATCGTAGGTCTTGATGCGGAGCATATCGTGGATGGCGTGTTATTCAAAAATGTAACGCTTGGAGGTAAGTTGGTACAATCACTCAATGACATTGGTGCTAAGACCAATGAATTTGTAAAAAACATTCGCTTTGAAAAGTAAAAGAAATATACCGGCGATCATTCTTTGCTGTTTATTGCTATCCTGCGGACTTCATCCGCAAGGGCAGAATATAACAGCCGTTACTAATCATGACCCTGTAAGTGACCTGTTTAGTGTAAAAGCAGGTGGCAGGGAACTGTTTGTGGCGAAGTATAAGGATTTTCACTACACACAACAGGAGCAGCAGGCAAAATCAGTTTATACAGTGAAATGCGTGGAAGCAATCGGGGAGTTTACAATTAGTCCTTTGTCGAAAAAGATAAACGGCAAGCTCGTTGATGCCAACACGCTGGAATTTGAACTCGCACAGCCGTCTTATATAGTGGTTACCATCAATCAAAAAAGATTATTCCTGTTTGCAGAATCACCGTCCATTACTGCTTCTGCAAATACGGTTAGTGTGATTTCTTTTGGAGTGGATGGCGAAGGAAAAAAATTGAGCACCGAGAATATTCAAAAGGCAATTGATCAAACGGCAGCCAAAGGTCAAACGCTTGTTTTTCCTGCAGGCACTTATCGCAGTGGCCGGCTCGGCATTCCATCCAATGCGAAAATATTCCTGTCAGCCGGAGCTTTGTTAAAAGCTTCCGATGATATTGCTGACCTGGAATCGCCTACCGGTCAAAAACCAAGAGGATTTATCAATCTTGTAAATGCAAAGAATGTTGAGATTAAAGGGCTAGGAATAATTGATGGCAATGGAAGATGGCTTCGCGACAAATATGGTGATGCGGCTCGTTTGCGGCTGTTATTTTTCTCGGGTTGTGAAAATGTAGCGATACAAGGTATAACACAAAGAGATCCGGGTTCGTGGAATACACAGGTGATGTATTCGCAGGATGTGAGCTTCAAAAATGTCAAACAATTAAATGATGCTGATCTTGCCAACACCGATGGTTTCGACCCTGATGCTTCTGCAAGAGTAACTATTGAAGATTGTTTTGGTTATTGCGGTGATGATAATGTGGCCATAAAGATCACTCAGAAAGATGGACCTGTAAATAGCGTGTCGGATATTACAGTAAGAGGATGTGTTTTTCTTACCCGTAAAAGCTCGTTGAAAGTAGGCACGGAAAGCAGGGGTGAATCATTCCGTAATATTTTGTTTGAGAACAATGATGTGATCCTTTCTGATAGAGGTATGGCCCTTTATTGTGCTGATGGAGCTTTGTTTGAAAATGTGCGATATATCAACAATCGTTTTGAAGATAATTATCCCGATGCGAAAAAAGCTGGTTTTTTCTTCCAGGTCTCTAAACGTAACCCTGATAGTAAACCGGGCCTCATGAAGAATATCCTTGTAAAGGATTGCCAGTTTTTTAAACCTTTTCCCAACGCATCGAGGGTGGAAGGATTGGATGCGGCGCATGCCGTGGAGTTGAGGATACAAAATTTATCAATCGGAGGAAGGGTGGTTAATAATAAAGCAGAGGCTCGTATTGATGTGGATACATTCTCGACTATTAATTTTCAATAAATGCAGAGTTTGATATGAAAAATATATCCGGCCTGGTTTTACTGTTATTATTGTCGGTGGCCATGAAAGAATTGCCTGCTCAGCGCATGCAGCAATATGCCACTACTCCCGGAGCTGTGAAAAGCAGCATCTATTCACTTCGTGTAAACGGGGAGGAAGTTTTCGTTGAGAAATTTAAAGATATAAGCTATGCCCGTTTTGTTTTTTCGGAACAGGTAAACCTGGAAGTAAAGACCGCAGAGGATTTTGCTGATTATAAATTGAGCCCGGTCAGTTATCAAATCCCATCTCAGAAAAAAAACAACAGTATCCTTTTTTCATTGACCCAACCGCGCAAACTTATTTTCCAGTTAGAGGGAATTGATGAAAAACTATTTGTATTTGCTGAAGCACCGGAAACCAATGTGCCTGTTTTGGGCAGCCATGCTGTGACGAGTATAATGAGCTTTGTAAAAGACAACAGCGGCAAAACACTTCAAACAAAAGAGATACAAGCGGCGATAGATCATGTGTCGGCAAAAGGGGGAACCCTGTATGTTCCTAATGGAAAATACCTTACCGGGACATTTGTGATGCGGAAGAACGTAACGCTATACCTTGAAAGCGGCGCTTTGATACAGGGATCGGGAAACCTTGAAGATTATCATGATAATGGCGATAACAGTACCGGCAAAGCGATAACTAAGAAAGGCGCCTTATGTTATTTCGACAAAGCAGATAATGCACGCATTAAGGGAAGAGGAGTGATTGCAATGTCGGGAACAAAGATCAAGACCGAAACGGATGTCAAGATCAGGATATTTAATATCCGCAGTAGCGATCATTCGGGGATCGAGGATATTATCATTCGTGATGCAGGCGGATTTACTGTGCATATCCAAAACTCTGAAGATGTACTGATGAAAGGCTATAAGATCATCAACGATCTTAATTTACCCAATGAAGACGGCACCGATCCTGATGGCAGTAAGAATGTTACCGTTGATGATGTGTTTATGTACACTTCGGATGATGCGATCGCTGTAAAGGCTGATCACCGGCCCTGTGAAAATGTGCTGGTAAAGAATTGCGTGTTCTGGACCGTGAAATCAGCTTTGAAAGTTGGCTCCGATCCGGCTTTTGGCGCAAGAAATATCGTGTTTCAGAATAATGATATCGTGCATGCGGACAGGGCGCTGGCTTTATATGCCGCTAAAGGCACGATTGATGGCGTAAAATTCATTGACAATAAATCAGAATTTATAGGTGGCAATGCTAAGCGACAGCTCATCGTGTTCCAGGTAACAAATTCAAAAGAATTTCATG
>DASVNY010000264.1:0-2410 GCA_036383615.1 Chitinophagaceae bacterium | reverse complement strand
TCAAACTAATGTACCCGGCATTTATGCGATCGGCGATTGCGTTCCCGGGCAGGCATTGGCCCACGTTGCCAGCAAAGAAGGAATTATCTGTGTTGAAAATATTGGCTATAACGAAAAGAAATATAACCACCAACCGGAGTCGCTGGACTATAACAACGTGCCGGGCTGTACTTATTGCTATCCCGAGATCGCTTCAGTAGGCTACACTGAAAAGCAAGCCAAAGAAGCAGGCTATGAAATTAAAGTAGGTAAGTTCCCGCTTAGCCCATCAGGCAAAGCAGTTGCGGCCGGTCATACCGAAGGATTTGTAAAAGTGATCTTCGACGCTAAATACGGCGAATGGCTGGGCACACATATGATCGGTTATAACGTGACTGAGATGATCGCGGAAACTGTAGTGGCAAGAAAATTAGAGACCACCCATCATGAAGTGTTGAACAGCATCCACCCTCACCCCACAATGAGTGAGAATGTTAAAGATGCGATTGAAGTGGCTTACGGAGAAGCGATCCACATATAATAACACAATACAACTAACTAAAGGCTCATTGGTTTTGCAATGAGCCTTTTTATTTTCATGTATGAGTTTTAAGTTCCCCTTTCTTGCAGTAGCCGGCCTGGTGCACATTATCTATAATATCTTGTATAGAATAAAAAAATACTTCTCGCCTTACAGGCAATATTGATACTACTCGGTTGGTTCTTTGTTTACATGATTTAATGATGATACATTTTGTAGCTGTGTTCTGACAGGGGTAAGTACTTAGTCTTAGCTAAGTACGTATTTATGCCTATCTACTTATTTTTCCGTTAGAGCATTCAAAATATTTTACTGTCTTTGCAGTTCAATAGTCCCAATATCCGTAACCATGAATTCGCTTTGTGTGAAAACCAATTTGCTTGCTGTACTGCTACTACCCTGCTTTGGCAGTATCAATGCGCAAAATGCGCTAACGAGTGACGGCGCTTCCATTTATCTTGAGAGCGCGGCTTTGATACATGTGCAGGGAAACCTTGAAAATAAAAGCACCGGTTCCTTTACCAATAACGGTATCGTTTCCCTCACAGGAAATCTTATTCATAATGCCAGTGTTAACCTGAATAGCATTAGTGCCGGCACGTTTCGTTTAACCGGCTCAACCAATCAACTGATCAGTGGAAGCAGGCAGCCCGATTTTTTTAATCTTACACTTGATAAATCTGCTGGTGAATGTCAATTACAAACGGGGTTTAGTCTTAGTCATCACCTGACCTTTACCAGTGGCGATCTTTTTCTAAATAACCAGCAGGTGGATCTGCTCACAAGCGGCTTGCTTATGAATGAAGCTTCCACCAGGAGAGCTTATGACAATCCAACTGGAACCGGAACGCTGAAAATTGTCCAGGCATTAAACGCTCCTTCATTAGTTAACCCAGGTAATCTTGGTGCGACTATTTCATCAGGGCAAAACATGGGCATCACTACGATCACTCGTGGACATACGCAACAATTCATTGTTTCATCGAATAGCATCACGAGGTATTATGATATCAGTCCTGCTATGAACACAAGCCTCAATGCAACACTTCGTTTCAGCTATTTTGATAATGAACTTAACGGCCAGCCGGAGAATGAACTGGTGCAATGGCATTCAACAAGCAACAGCGCTATCTGGCTCAAAAAAGGAGGAACATTGAACATGGCCTCCGATTATTCAGACCTGGGAGGCATTGATTCATTTAGAAGAGTGTCGCTGATCAGTAATAAAATAATTCCGTTGCCATTAACATGGCTCTCTTTCACCGCTACTAAAACAGCATCAGCCAAAGTTCTGCTGCAATGGAAAACTGCAGAGGAGATCAATTGCAGTCATTTTGAAATAGAACGTTCAGTTGACGGAGGAAGTTGGATAAAGATCGGAACCACCCTTGCAACAGGACAACCAGGACTTATTCAATCTTATCAATTGCTTGACCAGTCTCCTGTTTATGGCCCGAATTATTATCGCATAAAACAAATGGATCTTGATGGCCGCTATGAATATACTCCTGTAAGATTGATCAATTTTACCGATAATGGCCCCATCCTCATTTACCCAACCCTAACAAGAAGTAACAGCAGCTTATTTATCGAAGGCGCGTCACTTGAAAATTCGGTTGTCGAGTTATTTGATAATAATGGAAGGCTTATTCTGCGAACAAAACTCCACAGCAATTCGATAGGGCTGCCTTCGTTGGCAACAGGCACTTATCATGTTAAAGTGGCAAACAATGCTGCTAAAACGATCACTACGCAACAAATAGTTATTTATTAAAACATCCAATAATCATCCGTTATGAGAAATCTCATTTTATTCATCTTCCTGTTTTGCGCAACAGCAACGCATGTGCTGGCGCAGAATAAGGTCGGCATTAATACTTCCACGCCGGA
>DASVNY010000263.1:0-2837 GCA_036383615.1 Chitinophagaceae bacterium | reverse complement strand
AGCCGATACATTGGGATGTATCATATCATATAGCTCAGCCACTTTTCTTTCAGGGTCGGCGATCAATGGAAAGTTAACGGTAGCATTTTGTGTTTCATTAATATCCTTTACCCAACCTTCATGTTTATCAATCGGATCAACACTAACAGCTAAAACTTTTACGTTGCGTTTTGCAAATTCTTCTTTCAGCAATGCTGTTTTGCCCAACTCAGTAGTGCAAACAGGTGTGTAATCCGCAGGATGCGAAAACAAAATGCCCCAGCCATTACCGAGGTATTCATAAAAATCAATTTCACCCTCGGTGGTAAGGGCCTTAAAATTAGGAGCGGTGTCTCCAAGACGTAATGCCATAAAAACAATGTTTTACAGGTGACAAAAATAGGTTTAAAATTCTACCCCACCAAGTTGGTGGACTTTTAAGGGTGCGGCCATTACGAACAATTGTTGGTCAGAAGGTATGAACTAAACGGCCAGGTCCCTGAGCGTGCGGTTCTCCACTATATTGAGGGTAGCATCGCGGACCTCGATCATCATATCATGAAGTCCACAATGTTTCTCATTGCAGTTTTTGCATCTTTCATAGAAATAAAGACTTACGCAGGGAAGCATGGCGATGGGACCATTTATCAGCCGGATCACAGTGGCCACTTTTACTTTATCAGGGCTCTTTTTTAAAAAATAGCCGCCTCCTTTTCCTTTCTTGCTGTCGAGTATATCAGCCTTTTTTAATTCCAGTAGAATATTCTCAAGGAATTTGAGTGGTATTTTTTTCTTTTTGGCAATGTCTGAAATGAGAACAGGCCCTTGCTCATACTTTTCAGTAAGGTAGGTTAAAGCCTTAAATGCATACTGTGATTTTTTGGAAAGCATACCGTTAATTAAGAATTTCCAATGTATAATCGATCTTCGAATGCTTACGCAGCATAGCCGATACGCCGCAATATTTTTCTAATGACAACTCGATTGCTTTTCTCACTTTATCTTCATTAGCCGGGTCCGTCTTCAAGCTGAACTTAGCATGAATGTCTTTAAAAACTTTCGGATGTTCTTCCGTCTGCGTTGTTTCCACAACTATAGTAAAGTCAGAAAACTCCACTCTCATCTTTCCAAGTATGTCAACCACATCAATCGCCGAACAACCCGCCAATGCTGAAAGAAGCAAAGCCTTTGGTCCATGCCCCTTTTTCTTATTGCCATCCACACTTATTTTATTCCCCTCGTGTTCGCTTTCAAAAAGATGCTCACCCAACCATTTTGTTACTGTCTTCATGCTTATTCAACTGGTGTTTCTCGTTTTGCAAAATATTTTCCATTGTCCACTCAACTTTCCGCTCAAAATTATGCTTTCGCACCGAACAATCACTTTTTTGACAGATACGGCAGGAAAAGGGTAAGCAAGGATCAGTATGAACAAAAAATTCGACAGACTCTCCAAACCTGTTTCTTACTAAGGAGGCCAGTTCATCTATTTCAAGATGTGCCTGGTGTAGATCTAAATACCAGGGCATTGTCAGGTGACAATCAATATGCAAAACACTTCCGTATTTGATCACCCTGAGGTTATGCAGATCGATCCAGTTCTCACGCCGATTTGCATTCAATAGCTCTACTAATTCACCCAATAGTTTTTTATCGGCTTCATCCATTATGCCGGCAATGGAACTTCGAACGATCTTATAACCTGTTATCATTATAAAAACACCAAAGCCAATCGCCACTGCACTGTCTATCCATTTGTATCCTGTAAAATAAAGTAGCGCTAATCCTGCAATGATCCCGATCGTTGACCATGTATCTGATTGCAAATGTTTACCACTGGCGATCAATGCTGCTGAATTATTTTTCTTTCCCGTCCTTAAACACCAATACCCCACCACAAAATTGATAATAGCAGTAGCCGCCACCAGCATGATACCATAATCTATTTTATGTAGTTCAACCGGGTTGACCAGGTGCTGAATAGCTTTATAAAGAATGAGTGCGCCAGCCGACCCGATCAGCGTTCCTTCAATGGCGGCAGAAAGGAATTCTGCCTTGCCATGTCCATAAGGATGATCTGTATCTCTTGGTTTCGCTGATACATATAAACTATATAGGCCAATAAAACCTGCGGCAACATTGACAATACTCTCCAACGCATCCGTAAGGATCGAAACCGAATGAGTAGTATAATAAGCAACTATCTTGGCTGCCAGCAACACTACGGAAATGCCTGCCACCCATTTTTGAACACTGAGATTTTGTTGCTGTGGTTTCAAATTAAATTACTGACACATTTTATTTCGATAATTAAAATGCCGCTTTCGAAAATACTTAAATAAAGTTCAGCGGGAAAAGGTCAATTTTCTTTTGATGTTCTCCTGAAAAAAGAACGAACTAAACGAACTATCCGGGAATAAAATTCCTTGTTGAACAGATGCGAGTCATGCATGGCTTTATAGGTAAGGAATGCCCCGATTGGCAATAAAATAAATGACGCGAGCCACATACCGGTAAAAGGAGTAATACTATCTCCCTTTGCCATTTTTTCACCCGAAGTATTGGAGAAGTAAAACAACATAAAAAATATAATAGCGAAAATAAGCGGCGTACCTAATCCGCCTTTTCGAATAATAGAGCCAAGCGGCGCACCGATCAGGAATAAAACAAGACAGGCCATTGAAAGAGATATCTTTCGGTGCCATTCTATCTGGTGTTTTCTTAATGTGAGTCCTTTATCTTTTAAACCGGCTGTCACCGATTCAAGACTAAGTTTCATAGAAGTCGCCTGGCTTTGTACCCGCTGCGAAATGAGCGTTCTCGCGGAATCTGGCAACCATTCACTAAATGATTTTATT
>DASVNY010000262.1:0-3548 GCA_036383615.1 Chitinophagaceae bacterium | reverse complement strand
GCCACACCACCACCGGGCGTTAACAGGTTCAATTGCCCGATCTTTTCTTCCAGTGTCATCTTCTTCATCAGGTTGCTTACAAACAAATTCATTTTTACTTCCAGTGATGACTGAGCAAAACATTGCAGGGAGAATAAGATTGTGCTGATAAAAAAAAGCTTCTTCATCGGTTGTAGTTTAAATCTTTCAGTAAATAGGGTTCTATCGCTTTTTGCCAAATGGCATAACCTTTCGCGTTCATGTGAAGGCTGTCGTCTAAAAATATTTCGCTTTTAGGTTCTGCATTTGCATCAAGCATTAATGAATGTACATCGAGGAACATAGCCGGTGGCGGATCCATATTGCTTCTTAGCGCAGCATTAGGATCAAGACCACTGATAAATTCCATGATCAACATATTTCCTTCCCGCATTTTTTGAAATAAATGCCGGCGGCTGGGACTTGGTTTCATAGAAATATATAATACCGGCGCCTTGCTTTTTTCCCTGATAAGTGTATACAGTTGCTTAAACCTGTCTGCTACCATTTGGGCAGTAACGCTGTCGGAAAAAGCCAGGTCATTCTCGCCACAATAGATCACTACCTGTTTGGGTTGATAAGGAATAACAATATCATTCACATAACGGATCTGGTCCAACAATGTCGATGAACCAAAGCCCCTGTTTATGATCGTATAACCGGGAAAGTAATTTTGCACATCCTGCCACAGCGTAAAAGAAGAGCTGCCAATAAAAAGAATTGCATTTTTGGGAGGAGCTGAAATTGAATCTTCCTTTTTAAAAGCCTGTATATCGTTCCAGAATGGAGGATGCTGTTCCTGCTGTTCATTGACCTTTGTTTTGCATGATATCAGCAACAAAACTGCTGAGAGGAGCAAAAGACCAATCTGCCTGAAGATTTTTTTCATACGCTATCTATTTTACTTCAATGACCTTCGATCTTTCTGATACACCATTTTCATTGATGGCTTCGATACAATAAAAATAAGTTTTCTGGCTGTCCATTGCTTTCATCCAGTATTCATTATTAGAATGTACAAGCACACTGGTATATAATTTTTCAGGAGCCGTGCCATAATAAATATTGTATGCATAGGCATCATCCTGTGGCTTCCATTTGATAAAAGCACTTCGTTTGTCTTTTTCAGTTCTTAATACAATGAACCCTTCCACTGCCTTCGGTTTAGCGCCATTGCCATTACCAAATACCCGCAACCCACTGATCGCAAATTTGCCCGTAGGCATTTTTATATTCTCCAGCTTAATATATCTCGCTTGCGCGGGTGCGGCCAGTTCAACGTAATCATGCGGCACATCGGTTAGGTTATTGCTTTTATCAACCAGTACCGTCCATTTTTTTCCATCAAGCGAACTATACAATTTATATTGGTGATATACGCCCTGCGACTTTCCTAAAAACTCCGCATCCTGGTCCGCATAGTTGATCTGTATCGCATTTACAGTGGAAACAGTACCAAGATCCGATTGAATCCACTCGCCTTTATTGGCTGTTGCCGCGCACCAATACGTTTTTATCAATTCATCCACCGCCTGGTTTGCTGTATAGTTGCCGTATGTGGAAGAAACCTGTACAGGTTTATTATAATTCAACAACATCCAGCCGGTGAAGAAAGGCGATTTACCATCCTTACCATATTCAGCTTTGATATTGCTATTGGGGAGGTAATGCGGGTAATCACCAAATGTTGTATTGCACCACATCATATCATCGGCATCAAAGCCCGCTGGCCAGATGCCAATTCTTCTTTCAAATGTGTTCTTCACTGATAACACTGTTGTTGACACATGCCACCAGTTTGTATAATTATCCTGGAAAGTGGAACCGTGTCCCGCTCCTCTCACAAAACCTCCTACCTTAATACTTAGCGGATCGCTTTGATCCCTGAACCATCCCGTTGGTGTGCCTAACGGATTTTCCGCAACAGCCACTCCATCCGCGTAACCGCTAAACTCTGTACCCGGCGCACCATATTGCATATAATATTTTCCATTGTGTTTGGTCATCCAGGCCCCTTCCATAAATGGATCCAAAAAAGTATTGTCCATATGTTCGCCGAAACGCTGCCAGCCAAAGCGCCATTGTTTCAGCATATGCATTTCCTTCCGGGTTCCAATAGGTTGAAATGTTTTCCTGTTGAGTTCAATACCATATAACGGATAAGTGTTGCTGCTTCCATTATACATATACAATCTTCCATCATCATCTGTAACAAAAGCAGGGTCCCATCCACCGATCTCAAAACTATCAACCAGTGGTTTCCATTCATTTGCTTTGGGATTGGTGCTCATCCAGATGCTGAACTTGCTTGTATAAGTTGAACCAAAAACGATCATCGTATCACCAATGATACCAACGGCAGGTGCACAGAGTTCATCATAGGTGCCCGTGTTCCAGGGGCGAAGGAATTTTTTGGATACAAAATTCCATTTGCTCATATCGTTGCTCCACCAATAACCCCATTGATTGGTAGAGAACAAATACAGGTCGCCTTTATAGTTAACGATCACCGGGTCGGCTGTTGACCGGTGCTTTCCCCATGCTGCAAAATTGGGTATGGGTGTATAGCGATAATCAATATTGACCGGGTTGCAATATGTTTTCTGAGCAACAAGCTGGTTGCAACTCATACATAATACAGCAACGATCAACAAATACCTCATATAGCAAAAGTTATTTCAATCGCGACTCATTTTTTCAGCCAGGGACTTTCAAAGCCCAGTTTTTTTAACCCTGTCTTTATTTCGGGGCAACTCATAAATAAATTCCATATAAATCCGCTGCGATAGTTTTCCATCATCACAACAATCGGCCCCTGGTCAATAGCAAGATATCTTGGCAAATACCAATCCTGGTCATCACAAAAAGCATCATAAAAACCATAAGGACCCCACAACTTATCTTTTTTATTATTGTACCAATTCTTCATAGCAGCCATTGATTGATCAGGAGTGTAAGGAAAAGAAGACAAAGCTGCTGTGGGGGAGATCACGCCGAGATCTCTTTTCATTGTGGGTGCATGCCCCGAATATCCTTTAGGAGAATAACTTGAAGTAAGCCCCCAGCTATCCGGTCCATAACCTTTAAATTTTTTAGGATTGTCAACACACCATTGATAGTTGATCAGTGTTTGGTTCCTGCACTCTTCCCAATAGTTGGCATATTTATCTTTTAATCCTCTCGGATCTAAACCTAAATAAGAATAATGCGCCCAGAACAACGGACCTCCATTATATGCATCACCCTGGTGTTTCATTTGTAATTTATACGGGAAGCTTGCAGCAATGCCCTCTGCTGTGTTAACATTATTTATCCTGCCGCTATCGGCCCAGCCATCGTGATAAACTTCTGCAGGCACACCATGTGTTGGTGATGATGCAGCGAGCACGTACATAATGAGACATTCATTATATCCTCTCACCGCAAAGTTCATTTCCCATCCAAAGTTGGGACTCCAATGCCAGTATAGAATATTCTTGCCATTGCGGTACCAATCAAACTCTACTTCTTTCCATAATTTGTCGGCTCTT
>DASVNY010000261.1:0-2860 GCA_036383615.1 Chitinophagaceae bacterium | reverse complement strand
CTCTTCTAAAATCTTTACATTTGCTTCAACCATTGAGTTTGCTTTTTTAGTCAATTGCAAAGAACCTTATTTAGGTTCATTCTCAATGGTTTTTTCCGTTTAACGGCTTAACTAAACGACATTGGGGCGTTGGGAGGGCCCGGCAACGGGGCCAAATACTGACTAAAAACTGAAACACAATCGAAAATTTCAAAATTCCCCCGCAGAGCCCTGTAGGCAATTCAACTTTCCACAATCCTTCATTCAAGACTCAACAAGGAATAAATAAACCTCTTTAGGCCCGTGCACACCTACCACTAACGTTTTCTCAATATCCGCCGTGCGGCTGGGGCCCGTAGCAAAAGTAATCAGCGAGGGTAGATTGTTATTGTATTTATCCTTTACCAATTGCAGGGCATCTTTAATATCATATACCAACTGGTTGGTAAACGCAATGCAAATATGAATAGGTGCATACACACTCGTGGTCCTTCCACTGATCTGCGCCGCACTCATTACAATAGTTCCTGTTCTTGCCACCAGGCATTCACAACTTGTGATAGACACATCACAATTGGCGAGATCCGTTTTCACCAACCTGTCTTCTATCTGGGCCGCAAAAGGTTCAAGCAGTTTGTCTTCCAGGCTAAACACTTTGTGCCAGTCTTGTTTTTTTACCAAACTGTTTAATTGAAAGGCCAGCTCCTGCCGGTTGATACAAAAAACAAAACGCCCCTGCAGCTTAGTGAACTGTTCGGCAAACTCAACTTCCAGCTCCTGTTGTGAAGGTTGAAACACAAACGTATTGCCCTCACTTTCCGGAAAAGGAAGAGGCGTTGAATGACTCAACGCCTTACGTATCTTTTTTAAAATATTTTCTTTGGAAGGAGAAACGTTCATCCTTTGTTATTTAGGTAACGACTTGTTCGTTATGTCGCTGTCATAGGGAGGAACGCCCGCAGAGATCTCTCCGTTATCACTTGTGTTCAGGTCATCCTTTTTCTCCTCTTGCAGCACTTTCTTTTCTTCAAAAGGACGTTTACCTATCAATGACTCTACATCACTCTGGAACAACACTTCTCTTTCCAGCAAAGCCTCTGCCAGTTTTTCAACATCAGCTTTTTTCTCCGATAAGAGGCTCTTTGTTCTTTCATATGCTCCATCGATCAGCTTTCTTACTTCCTGGTCAATAATCTTCGATGTTTCTTCCGAATAAGGTTTGGTGAATGTATTATCCTGCTGCGGGTCATAAAAACTTACATTACCTACCTTATCATTCATGCCATATACAGTAACCATGGCATAAGCGATCCTCGTTATCTGCTGCAGGTCATTCTGTGCACCGGTAGAAATTTTGCCAAAGAATATTTCTTCACTGGCCCTTCCACCCAATGTCATACATATCTGGTCACCTAACTGATCCGTGTTATAGAGATACTGCTCCTTTGGTGTGTATTGAGCATAACCCAATGCAGCCGTTCCTCTCGGAACGATGGTCACTTTCAGCAATGGATAAGCATGCTCCAGGTACCAGCCACAAATAGCATGGCCGGCTTCATGATAAGCAATGATCCTTTTCTCATCAGGAGAAATGATCTTGTTCTTTTTCTCCAAACCACCGATCACACGGTCAACTGCATCCTGGAAATCCTCCATTTCCACAGCATCCTTTCCTTTTCTCGCAGCTATCAATGCTGCTTCATTACACACATTGGCGATATCGGCTCCGGCAAAACCCGGGGTTTGTTCAGCCAGTTTATGTATGTCGAGTGTCTTTGAAATTTTGATCGGCTTCAGGTGCACTTTGAAAATGGCTTCGCGACCCTTCAGGTCCGGCTTGTCAATTGATATCTGCCTGTCAAAACGACCCGGGCGCAATAAGGCCGTATCCAATACATCAGGCCTGTTGGTAGCGGCCAATACAATGATCCCTGTATCTGTACCAAAGCCATCCATTTCCACCAGCAATTGGTTCAACGTGCTTTCTCTTTCATCATTGCTCATCATCACATTCTTGCCTCTTGCACGACCGATCGCATCTATCTCATCGATAAAAATGATACAGGGCGCTTTTTCTCTTGCTTGTTTAAACAGGTCCCTTACACGGCTTGCACCCACACCCACAAACATTTCAACGAAGTCCGAACCACTCAGGCTAAAGAAAGGCACCTGCGCCTCACCTGCCATGGCTTTTGCGAGCAAAGTTTTACCTGTTCCGGGAGGGCCCACCAATAATGCACCCTTTGGTATTTTACCACCCAGCGCTGTATATTTTTTAGGATTCTTTAAAAACTCAACGATCTCCATCACTTCCACTTTGGCTTCATCCAAACCGGCCACATCGGCAAAAGTGATCGTAACCTTGGTTCCTTTATCAAATAAAGTAGCCCTTGATTTACCAATATTGAAAATGCCACCGGGACCACCGCCACCACCGGAGCCACCGCTCATTTTTCTCATCAATAAGATCCACAAGCCAACAAAAAGAAGGATGGGCAACAGGAACTGGAATGCTCCACCCAACCAATCTCTCTCAGGATCGGTGTCAAACTCTACTACCTTAACACCGGGGTTAGTTTTATAGTATTCGCTGATCTCCTTTTCAAAAGTTTCAGCACCGGTAATTTTAAAGTAAACATGCGGGCCCTTATTGGGATCGGTCTTTACTTTATTGTCTTTAGTAGTCTGCCGCTGGTTCCACTTGGCAATTCCCTGTGCATTCAGGGTAACCTTTACATTCTTCTTATTGTCAACGATCACATACTTGCTAATGTCGCCCTCCGCCAGCATCCTTTTAAATTCAACTAAGTTGGATTTTGCCAGGTTGGTGGCAAAACTTCCAAATATCTGCATGCCGATAAGCACGGCGAAAATGATAGCA
>DASVNY010000260.1:0-2551 GCA_036383615.1 Chitinophagaceae bacterium | reverse complement strand
GTATAGTTCTTATCCTTTTTTGCTTTTCCTTTTGTGGATGAAGTATTGAGCAGGACATTTTTAAACGGCAACGTGAAAAAGACATTTTCATATTCACCAGCATGGTTCCAGGTGTCAACCAACTGAACTTCGTGTAATTCTTTTTTGAATACATCGATCAAACGGTCATCTCCCCACTCGCCAACCAGTTCACCGTCTTCGTTTTTCAGTAAATATTTGTAGCGGATGTTTTTGGGAAGATCCTTTCGTTTTATTTCAACCTGTGCCTCCCAGAATTCATCATTGAGGTATTCCATCGGCAATGCTTTGGAGGCATCTTCATTCCCTAATTCGTCTGCATTTCCGCTGATCCATAAACTCTGCCCGAATTGTGTATGAAATCGTAAGTAAAACTGGAGCTTCATGTCGTCAATCGTTAGTTCTGTGTTTAAACCCTTCATTTGTCGTGTCAAATAAACACATTATATACGAATATAGAAAAAACATGCAAGGTTCGCACTTTTATTTCAAAGAAAGCGTAAATCTTAGGAACAAACGAACAGGCGAACAGCGAAGCAGAAGAATTTCGGAGTTGAGTGCTAAACTCTTTTTTTGGTTTAAGAGTGCCCCCTTATTTTTGCACAAATTTTAAAACATGGAGCAAGTAAAAAAATATAAAGGAATCTGGTGGCTGGTTTTCCTGGCTTCAACTGCCGCTTTAATATTTGCTATCTACTCTCATTGGGAGTGGTTGACCCTGATCCTTCCGTTTCAAACAACCGCATTTGTAAAGGCAATGGATATCATGTAACATATTTGTTGAACATAATTGAATAGCCCTTGCTTCGGCAAGGGTTATTTTTTTAGTAATATCCTGGTCTGAAAATTTCCCCGGCAGATCAAACGCCATTACGCAAAATTCACAGGTATTATCGGCGTGATCAGCGATTAAATAAGCGAAGATCTGCGGTAAATTCAAAATGAGACAATAGCTTTTTTTGTGCCGGTTGATAAATCAAATACCTTTACAACATCTTAATTTTTTTGTAACCCATAAAACAAGATTGTATGAGAAAAGGAATGTTTTTACTCTTAGCCTCACTTGTCATCATTACATCCACCAATATAGTTTCAAATGCGGCCATCGTAGTGCCGGTATCATCCACCACCCCTTCCGGTGAGCCCGATCCTACTGCTGTAAAAGCTGCATTAGAAGAATTCAGATCACTTTCAAGAAAAGACAGGAAAGTAAAGATCAAAGAAGCCAAAAAAGAACTAAAGGCTTTTAAGAAGGAAAAAAGAAACGGCCAGGACCCAAGCACAAATACAGTACTGCTTGTAATACTTGCGATACTGCTCCCCCCACTGGCGGTTTATCTTCACCAGGGTGAGATCAACAATAAATTCTGGATCAGCTTGCTCCTTACATTATTGTTCTGGATACCAGGTGTGATCTATGCATTGATCGTGATATTGGGAGCTGACTAATCATCGCGACAAGAAATTTTAAAAAGCCGGTCCGGTTGGGCCGGCTTTTATTTTAACAATAATAGCGCAATAGCCGGTCAGTAGCATCCGTTTCCCAGCCGGATCAACGAACCACCAGCATGCAAAAGATCTTTTTTCCAGTCTTATTGTTTTTTTCCTCCTTAACCCACGCTCAAAAAACAGATTCACTGAACACCGCGAAAAACTGCCTGTACATGAAACAGGGAGAAAGAGAAATGATCTATGAGATCAACCGTGTGCGCAGTAATCCTACATCTTATTTACAATATATCGAGCCCTTGCTCGCCACGGCAAGGCAAACATTAAAGACTTATGGAAAAGGAACCAAAAACTATAGTTTAACCTTTTCCAGTTCGAATGGCATTGATAAAAAAAATATAGATACTACCTGGCACTATATGAATGAAGAGAATGTCAAAGCGTTAGCATCATTAGTGGCTGATCTGAAAAAATTGAAACCGCTTTCAGTGCTTCAGCCGGATAGCGGAATTTATAATGCTGCCTGCAAACATGCCAATGATCAGAATGCGCATAACTGGGAATTGGCCCATACGGGCACTGATGGCTCCCATCCTTGGGACAGGATAACGCTTTATGCTCCATCTATGCAGTTTGGGAATGAAAATATAGCGGGAAATTCCTGGGATACTACCGCGAGAGGCATCGTCATCCAGTTATTGATCGATGATGGGATTCCCGGCTATGGTCATCGTTATAACCTGCTCGATCCTCAATGGACACATGCTGCCTGCGTATGGGTTTATTACAAGAATAACATGCATTGGTGGATACAAAATTTCGGTGTGAAGAAAAAGTCATCATCCCGTTATAAATAACAGTCATCCGCTTCTGCTACCAGTCATATTATTTAATGACAGGTATATAAACCGTTTTGGGAATCGGTGAACAAAAGAGGTATATTTAGGAACACCGTAAATCAGCTATTATGAGAAGCCTCTTATCTTTTCTGCTTGCCGCACTAAGCAGCCTGCCACTGTTTTCACAGATCGATGCCCGCTTGTTCCGTTTCCCTGATGTATCCTCCTCGCAAATATGTTTTGTG
>DASVNY010000259.1:0-2860 GCA_036383615.1 Chitinophagaceae bacterium | reverse complement strand
TAAGCGGTCTTCATCTGCTCTTCAATATTAACGGGAACTATCCTGTTGCTGTCGCTTGTTTCCTGTGGTCCAAAATTCTCTTCCATGTAATCTTTTTCTTGATCGTTAGCGCTTGAAAATTACCCTTCAAACAGGGTTTTTTAGAGGCTTGCAAATCTACCTTTTTCAACCCTGAAAACCTGATAAATAAAGCTGTTTTTTGAGCCTATTTTATCCACCCTTGTTGATAGAAACCGGCTATTTCGGTGCGATTGGTTTATAACAAGCTTTTGACACTTAGCGGCATCGTTTTTACGTTTAAAAGCCGGTACCAAAAACGACGGATCATGATCACTTATCTTCTTCTCCGCAATAATAAGGAAAGCGGCCCCCATTCATTGGAAGAATTGGCGGGCATGAACCTGAAAGCATACGACCTGGTTTGGGTGAATGGAAAAAGCGCAGCGTGGCGATACCCGGGCGAAATAGCCGAATTGAAAGCTTTTGCACCGGCGGTGGAAGAACAACCCTATGACCGGTTCTTTAAAAAGCCTTCTGAATCGCCCAGGGAAGAAACTTACCAGCCAAAGGTTGAGGAAAGATATATTCCAAAGGCTGAAGAAAAATACATCCCGCCCCCACAACCTTCATTCATCCCCAAAAAATCTGTTTTTGTTACCCTGCCGGGACAAAAATCATTTGTTCCAAAAGTTGAAACTCCCGAGCCTGTAAAAAAACAGGAACCGGTTGTTATCGCTGAAACGATAAGCATTACTGAAAATCCTGAAACGGCTAAGATCAAATATTCTCAACCGCTGGATGAGATCAAGGAGATGTATGTAAAAACTTTGCATGACAGAAAGCAAAAAATAGCCAACAAAGCTTTTTTGATCCAGGCGTTTAAAAAGGTTGCCGTCGTGGCGGTGATCATTGGCGCCGGAGTTTTGATAGGATTTACAATCAAATCGGGCCCCTCCGAAAAGATCGCTGATAATAGCACTATTGCCGGACAACAAAAATTGGCTGTGGCTCAACAACCGGAAGCTGATCCATCTGACCAGCCTTTATTAGAAAAGCAGCAGCCTGGTGAGCCCGAAACTTCTCAGTCTTTATCGGCCGAGAAAATAGAAAGCGAGCCTCTGTTTACTGAACCTGATAAACCGGCCGTTGTAGAAAAACAAAAGACAGAAATTATTCCCAACGTTATCGCACCCAAAAAAGAAATGGTAAAACCCGGGCGAAAAGAGATTACGATTGATGAACCTTCACCCGGTGTTGATGTAAATGCAAGAACAGGAGAACGAAGCCGGAAGCTGAGAACGGTGGATGAAGACTATTCACAATCGGAGATCGAAACAGTGAAGCAGCCCTCTGCCAATGAACCAAAAGCTGTGATGAAAAAATCTAGCGAGTTATCAAAACTGGTTTCTGTAAAAAGCAATGATTACCATATCGTGGCTTTTGGCGGCATCCGTAATCTTCAGCTGACAGTTTACAACGATTCTAAATTCATTCTCGATAATGTTATAGTAGAGTTGCAGTATTTAAAACCAAGCGAACAGCCATTAAAGACAGAGCATATTGAATTCAGATCCGTAGCGCCAAATGGAACAATGACGATAAAAGTGCCTGACACCAACCGTGGAATAAAAGTAACTTATAGAATAACGAATATTCTTTCTACGCAATCAGCGAAAGAAATGGCAGGTCTATAAAACTGGATATTTATTTTCCGGTCGTTAATGGAATATAGATGCTGAATTGTAATACCCCATTTTTAAAATCGGGATCAATACCTGATGAAGGCTGGAAATCGCCCACTTTTGAAAGCCCTACCGTATAACGGCCGCCTATTCCCAATCCCTTTTTTCCTCTATAGCCTAATCCCGCAGCTAATGAAAGATCTAAATTCTTCGCAAAGTCCCCGATCGTTTCATCTTTGATTTCATCACTGATCTTAAAACCGACCTGCGGACCGCCTTCGATAAAAATTCCGCCGGGGAACCTGTATTGCACCATTACAGGAATGGTTACATAAGTTACTTTCCAATCATAGGTTTTTCCATTCAGGCTATCAATCTTCGCTCCCTGTGTAGAGATCATCGCTTCGGGTTGAATAGAAAAGTTTGCAAAACTAAAACGCAGGTATAGCCCCCCGTGAAAACCGACAACGGCTTTCTTTTTTACATCATCAAAATCACCGCCGGTAAAATTGCTGACATTCGCTCCTGCTTTAGCGCCCAACTGGAAATTTTGAGCAAAACTGGTAGCAGAAAAAAAGATGGCTATAGCAAGGAGTATCTTTTTCATAAAACAGATTTTTGTAAAAATAAATAATAATCTTTGACGACGGTTACTAACAAAGCAAGAGCACATGAAAACAATCTTAGTTTTTGGAGCAGGTAAATCTGCAACTGTTCTTATTGATTACCTGCTTGAAACTGCCTCACAGGAAAACTGGAAGATCGTGGTGGTGGATGCTGATATCAAACTGGCACAATCCAAAGTTGGCGGTTCAGCATACGCGTCTGCCGTTTCATTCGACATTAATCATGCCGAAGAAAGAAATAAGTATATCCGGCAGGCAGATATTGTTATTTCATTGCTCCCTCCTTTCCTGCATATTGAAGTGGCAAAAGACTGTTTGAAACAGGGTAAACACCTGCTCACCGCTTCCTATGTTGATGATGATATTAAAAAACTGCAGCCGGAGATCGAAAAAAATAAATTGCTTTTTCTCTGTGAAATGGGACTTGACCCGGGGATAGATCACATGAGCGCTATGCAGATCATCGACAATATACATGCAAAAGGTGGTAAGATCACTTCGTTTAAATCACATTGTGGCGGGTTGGTGGCGCCGGAAAGCGATGATAATCCC
>DASVNY010000258.1:0-5142 GCA_036383615.1 Chitinophagaceae bacterium | reverse complement strand
CGTTAATCCTCTTCCCATTTTGTTTTTAATAAATTCCGCGATCTCTTCACTCCGCGGCGAGATGATGGTTACACCCGTAAACTCTTCGATACCTTCCAGGATAAAATCAACCGTCCTGGCAGCAGCGAGATAAGTGAGGATGGAATACAGCGCCATCTCAACAGAATATAAATAAGCGGCCACCGAAAAAATGCCAATATTAAAAATTAGAATGAAGTCGCCAACAGAAATACTTCTCTTGCGGCTGAGAAAGATGGCCAGTATCTCAGTTCCATCGATAACAGCACCGCCGCGGATGGTTAAACCAATACCCGCTCCCAAAAAGAACCCCCCGAAAACAGCGATCAGCACTTTATCGTCCGTAACAACGCGGTAATGCAGGGTTGACACTACTACCGATAACGCTACGATGCAAAGAATACTTTTAATACTAAATGCTTTCCCGATCTGTTTCCATCCAAGCAGGATAAACGGAATATTGATCGCCAATAAAAGAATAGGAAAAGGAATACCTGTTTCCCGGTTAGTAATAAGCGAGATGCCGGTCACGCCGCCATCAATAAGACCGTTAGGGATCAGGAAGCCCTCTAAACCAAACCCTGCTGAAAAAACACCGGCAGTCATGAACAGCACACCTCTGATGTTGGTCCAGGTTGTTCTTCTTGCCCGCATAGTATCTTTAGCGGCTTTGTAACGGCTTATCTGCCCGTTCTTTCCTTTCCTAAAAGGCTTGGCGATCCAATCGGTAAGTTGGTGGTAGATATTTTTGGTTGCCATTCTTTCAAAGATAAAGAATGAGCGCAAACGAACAACCCCCCTCATCGGGCTAAATACCTATCTTGGTCATATGAAAATCGCTGAAGTAATTTCTTTTCTAGAATCACAGGCGCATCCTTCCTTGCAGGAGCAATATGATAATGCAGGGTTAATAACGGGAAACAATAGCTGGAACTGTACAGGCATCATCTGCTCACTCGATGCGACGGAAGAGGTAGTAAATGAAGCCATTGAAAAAAAATGTAATCTTATCGTTGCTCATCATCCAATCATTTTTAGCGGGCTGAAAAAAATAAACGGGAAGAATTATGTAGAGAAAACGATCATCCGGGCCATCAAAAATGATATTGCTATTTATACTATCCATACCAATCTCGATAACGTGATAAATGGAGTAAATGGGAAGATGGCCGCTATGCTGGGTTTGCAAAATATCGCTGTACTGTCTCCAAAAGAAAACACATTAAAGAAACTCTTCACTTTCGCTCCTGTAGATAAAGCTGAGCAGGTTCGCAATGCGATCTTTGCCGCCGGAGGCGGGCATATTGGGAATTATAGCGAATGCAGTTTCAATACAGAAGGGACCGGCAGTTTTAAAGCGGCTGATGGCACCAATCCTTATGTAGGTAAGATTGGCGAGCAACACCTTGAAAAAGAAATAAAGATCGAGGTCATTTTTCCAGCGTTTCTCGAAGCTGCGATCATTTCAGCGATGAAAACGGCACATCCTTATGAAGAAGTGGCCCATGATATTGTTCCTTTAACCAATAAATACGATTTAATCGGGTCGGGGGTGATAGGCGACTTGCAGGAAGTAATGCCTGAAAGGGCTGTTTTAGCCCTTCTTAAAAAAGTTTTTGGGCTCCAGGTGATCAGGCATACGGCCTTTATTGAAAGGCCCATAAAAAAAGTGGCCCTTTGTGGCGGAGCAGGTAGTTTCCTCGTTTCCAAAGCCTTAGCCACCGGTGCCGATATTTATATCACTGCCGATATGAAGTATCATGAGTTTTTTGATGCGAATGGCCGGATGATGATCGCGGATATCGGTCATTATGAAAGCGAACAGTTCACCATTGACCTTTTGCAGGAAATTTTAGCGCAAAAATTCCCTACCTTTGCCGTCCTTAAAACAGCAGTGAGAACCAATCCTGTTCATTACTGCTGAAGCCTTTAAAACTTCAAATAAAACATGGCAAACGTTAAAGAATTTTCCGTCGAAGAAAAACTGACATCCTTAGTTACCCTTCAGAAAATTGAAAGCAAACTGGATGAGATACATATTCTGAAAGGTGAGCTTCCGATGGAAGTGGCCGACCTTGAAGATGAGATCACTGGTTTACACTCCCGCCAGACCCGTATTGAAGAAGAGATCAACGGCGTTACAGATTTTATCAATCAAAGAAAAGAAGCGATCAAAGAAGCTGAGGCGCTGGTAAAAAAATACGATAAGCAAAGCGGCAACGTAAAAAATAACCGTGAGTTTGAAGCCATCAACAAAGAGATCGAGATGCAGCAACTGGAAGTGAAGCTGGCTGAAAAACATATCAAAGACGCTACAGAAGAAATAGCTGAAAAAGCTGTGTTGCTGGAAAAAGCTAAAAAGAATATTGCTACCAAAGAAGGTGTGCTGGCTACCAAGAAAGGTGAGTTGGAAAAGATCATTGCAGCCAACGAAAAAGAAGAAAAGCACTTTAATAAACAGGCTACCGAAGCCAAGCAACATGTTGATAGCCGTTTACTGGCGAGCTATGAGAAGATCAGGAAAAGCTATCGCAATGGATTAGCCGTTGTGCCTGTTGAGCGTGATGCCTGCGGTGGTTGTTTCAATGCGATCCCTCCTCAAAAGCAAAGCGAGATCAAGCAACATAAAAAAGTTATGATCTGTGAGAACTGCGGCCGTATCCTCGTTGATGAGGACCTGCACAATGCCGTAGAAATACAATAAGAAATTTTTTCTTTTTTAATTTTCTCCCCCGATTGCTTCGGGGGAGTTTTTTTTGCTCTTATACTACTAATTTGCAGTTCGCATAATGCTGCGAATAACAATGCTGCAACAACTTTTTATACAGAACTACGCCATCATTGATGAACTGGAAATAAAATTTTCCGGCAATATGAACATCATCACTGGTGAAACAGGAGCCGGTAAATCTATTATTGTCGGTGCATTGAATTTGATATTGGGTGAAAGAGCCGACTCAACCGCTTTAGTTAATAAAGAAAAGAAATGCATCATCGAGGGGCAGTTCAATGCAGAAGGAAGAAAGGCCATAAAAGCTTTTTTGAAAGAAAATGACCTTGATACCGAGGATGAGCTGGTATTGCGGAGAGAGATCAGCAGCGCCGGCAAATCAAGGGCTTTTATCAATGATACTCCAGTCAATCTTTCCCAACTCCAGCAGCTAAGCATACTATTGGTTGATCTGCACCAGCAATTCGACACATTAGCATTAACACAAAATGATTTCCAGCGGGAAGTGCTCGACGCATTAGCCTCACAATCGCCTGTTATCGATGAATACAAGCGGGCTTTTCAGCAATGGCAGCAGGCAAAAAAAGAATGCGAGCAATTAAAAGAGCAAAAACTGCAGTTTGATAAAGAGGCCGACTATAACCAGTTTCAATATAAAGAACTCGGGGAAGCCGGTTTTAAAGAAAATGAGCTCGAAGAAATTGATGCCGAATTAAAACTGCTGAATAACGCAGAAGGGATCAAAGCAAGTTTGGATAAAGTATATTTCGAACTGGAAGAAAGTGAAAGTCCCGTTGTGCAGCAGTTAAAAAGTTTATTGAACCAGCTTTCTGTTTACTCCTCTTATCATCCCGACCTACCTGCCTTGTTGCAGCGGATTCAAGCCGCACAGATTGAATTAAAAGATATTGCTAATGAAGTGGATCGTATCGGCAGCCATGTCAACTATGATCCAAAAAAGATCGAAGAATTGAATGATCGTTTGTCAATGGGCTACAAGTTGCAAAAAAAGCATGGCGTTAACTCTACAAACGAGCTGTTGATCATTCAACAGCAACTGGAAGAAAAGCTACAGGCCGTATTAAATATTGATGAAGCTATTCAGCAGAAAGAGAAAGAGTCGGAAAAATTATTGAACGAGATAAAAAAGCTCGCCGGTAAAATATCAGAAGGAAGAAAAAAACAGGCAAAGCCTCTTGAAGAAAAAGTAAACAAATTATTGGTGCAGGTGGGTATGCCCAATGCCAAACTAAAAGTTGAAATAAAGGAAACTGCTTTGAATGCATTTGGCATGGATGCTATCGAATTTTTATTTGATGCCAATAAAAGCGGTCAATTTCAGCCGGTGCGCAAAGTGGCAAGCGGAGGTGAACTAAGCAGGCTGATGCTTTGCATCAAATCACTCGTTGCACAATCTGTTGACCTGCCCACCCTGATTTTTGATGAAATTGATACCGGCATTTCGGGTGAAGCGGCAAGACAGGTAGGCCTCATTATGAAAGAGCTCGCTGCAAAGCGCCAGGTTATTTGTATTACGCATCAACCACAAATAGCAGGCAAGGCGGATGCGCATTTTTTTGTGTATAAGGAGATCGTTAAAGACAGCGTTAAAACAAATATCCGCCAGTTAACAACCGAAGAAAGGATCACAACTATCGCTAAAATGCTGAGTGGCGAAAAACCAACTGCGGCAGCTATTGAAAATGCAAGAGAGATGGTAAGTAATTAGCTAATGTGAAAATTTGCCGATGTGCAAATGAAATTCAGCGCATTCCTCCTATTGTTCCTATTATTTCTGTCCCTGGCACCTGTTTATTTTTTCAATAAATACCTTTTGAAAATTTTGCGTCCGTGAAAATCAATGAACCGGTTGTTTCTTTATTTGCTGGCCGGTTTTGCATTGATCTTTGGCTATACCTTTTTGATCGTTTTTATTATTAAGAGCGTCATCCCGGATGCGTAGAGACACCGTGGCACGGGTACCCGTGCCACGGTGTTCCATCTGCACTCTTTGTTTTAAGGTATCTGCCCTGTTCTTCCCTGAAACATAAACATATAGGTGGCCCGTTTACCCGTGCCACGGTGTTCCAATCTATCTGCCCGTTCTTCCCGGATGCTTAACCAGAACTCCTTATTTTTACCGCTACAAAACCAGATATAATGGCTTATAATTTACTTAAAGGAAAGAGAGGTATTATTACAGGGGCGCTGGATGAAAATTCCATTGCCTGGAAAGTTGCCGAAAAAGCATATGAAGAGGGCGCTTCTATCGTGTTGACCAATGCACCAATTGCGATGCGCATGGGTGAGATCAATAAACTGGCTGAAAAAACAAAGTCACAGATCGTTCCCGCCGATGCTACCAATGTTGATGAGCTGACCAACCTCTTCAC
>DASVNY010000257.1:0-2128 GCA_036383615.1 Chitinophagaceae bacterium | reverse complement strand
GAAGCGCATCCTTCGCAATTAAAAAAAGGAGAACAATTGCCACAGTCTTCATCTCCCTGGTTATGTTGGTCCGTTTGCGCTGTCCCTGGTTTATCATCCGGACAGTCATCAAACACGCAACAGGGGATCACGGCCAGCAGTGCCATATAAAAACTGAGTATGTAACCGGCGAGATTCATTCGTTTGCAAATGTACTAAAGAGCGGTTGAACAGAAGAACAGAAGAGCAAATGAACAGATGAATATCCAAGTATAGCCGTAAAGCCTTTTGAATAGGCGAAAGCAGTAGATTTGGTAGGCTTCGGGCCACCGGCTCCCATCTTTTTACACGACAAAAACGATACAAATGAAACTCCTGCTTATTACGATCTTTTGCTGTTCTGCTCTTCTTTCTTCCGCACAAAACGGGATCGAAAAGCATTTCAAAATATACAATACCAAAACAAAACAGCTTACTACTATTGAACAGATAGCTGCCGACTGCAAAGACGCGGATGTACTTTTCTTTGGTGAAGAACATAATGACAGCGCCGGGCATTATCTCGAAGCCGAAATTTTTAAAGCACTGCACCGGTTATATGGCAACGATCTCGTTTTAAGTATGGAAATGTTTGAAACGGATTGTCAATTGGTAGTAGATGAATATTTGAATGGGTTTATCAGTGAAGAACGTTTTATAAAAGAGGGCCGGGCATGGTCCAATTATAAGGATTATAAACCCGCGGTTGAATATGCTAAACAAAACAGCTTGCATGTGATTGCCGCTAATCCGCCCCGTCGCTATGTGAATATGGTGAGCCGTAAAGGAATGAGATCACTTGATAGTTTATCAAAAGCATCAAAGAAATTTTTGCCGCCATTACCTTATGATACATTAAGTGGCCGTTATAGAGAAAAGTTCATGGGCTTTATGAGTGGTGGCAGCCCCGGCACCAATAATCCCCGCATCTTTTATAGCCAGAATCTCTGGGATGCCGGCATGGCGCATAGCATTTATAGTTACTGGAAAAAGAATAAAAAGAAAAAGGTATTTCACATGGTGGGGCGTTTTCACTGCGATGAAAAGCTTGGCACCCTTGAACAATTACAAAACAGGAGCAGCAAACTGCGGATATTAAATATCAGTTCATTTAGTGACGATTCTTTTGAAAACCCTGATTGGGAGAAGTTCAGCAACCTGGGAGACTATGTGATCATTACTGATCCGGCACTGAAGAAAACATTTTGAGAATAAGAGAAATGCTCGATGTTCAATTTCGTTGCTACTAAACATTGAGCATTGAATATCGAGTATTGAAAATTTTCTCCTATTTATCGTAATAAGAGCTCACAAGGCTTAAGACCGGTATGCTTTTTAAACGCAGTAGAAAAGTGCGATATAGAAGAATAGCCCAGCAGCATAGAAACCTCGGTCACACTCAATCCTTTTTCATACAAAAGGTATTTGGCATGTTCCATCCGCTGGCTCTGGTAAAAATCAAAAACAGTGGTGCCGAATAATTCTTTGAACCCTTTTTTCAGGTAGCATTCGTTGATCGCTACTTTACGGCTGAGTTCTTTAATTGTGATCGGCTCGCCGATATGCTGGATCAGTATTTCTCTTGCCTTAACGATCTTTTCCCTGTCCGCTTCATTCGCCAGGAATTTACAGTTGATTACATCGATCTCTTTTTCGCCCAGCATGCAATCAAGGCTATACAACAACAACATCTGGGTTTGCGCATTGATATAAATATTCTCCAGTGTATCGCTATAGGTATGATTCAATACTCCTTCGAGCACCATTCTTGTTTTGCCACAAAGCGGGAGGATCTTGGTAAAAGAAGAACGATGTTTGAATTTGAGAATATCATCCGTAAGGATATTATCTCCTTTCCTCGGTTTTACAAACTGGCTAAGATGAGCAGGAGTGAATTTAAAACTTACCACATCAACACTATCCACTCTTTCCATGCAGCTTTTGGAAGCGCTGAACTGGCACATATCACATTCGGTGTCTTTCTTGCGGCAATACACGTTACCGCTAACGCAGAATCTGAGCTCGAGATAGTTTTCTTTTGCTGCCCCTTTCTCATAATGATAGACCATCATGCCGGTATCCTCGATGTTCCATTGCAGGTTGCGGTTAT
>DASVNY010000256.1:0-3241 GCA_036383615.1 Chitinophagaceae bacterium | reverse complement strand
GGGGTTAAAATGCTGGCTGAGAAATGGATCAATCAATGGATAGATAAACCGACACAGGTAGCGATCTCTTTGGGAATTATCGTGGTGTGTATAGCGGGCTCTATTTTCTACTCCATTTTTATTACGAAGAAGGGATCACCTCCTGATGTAAAAGAAGAAGAATAAAACTTGCGAAGGAAAATTGAAATATAGTATCAATCATATTGCTGAGATCGTTGAGGCCAATGCGGCTATTTCAACCGACAATATGATCGTCGAACATTTGCTGCTGGATAGCCGGAAAATAGCTTCACCCAACAGTTCCTTATTTTTTGCATTAAAAGGGCCAAGAAGAGATGGTCACCAGTTTATCCCGGAGCTGTATAAGAAGGGAATCAGGAATTTTGTAATAAGCGAATCCATTAATGGTTCTTTATACCCGGGGGCTAACTTTTTACTGGTGGATGAAACACTCGTAGCACTGCAACAACTGGCTTCTTATCACCGGCAGCAGTTTAGCATTCCCGTTATTGGTATTTCAGGGAGTAATGGCAAAACAGTTGTCAAGGAATGGTTATACCAATTGCTTCATGAGGATTTTAATATCGTTCGAAGTCCCAAGAGTTATAACTCACAGATCGGTGTTCCATTAAGCGTATGGCAATTAAATGAGTTGCATACCCTGGGCATTTTTGAAGCCGGCATTTCTGAGCAGGGAGAAATGTTGCGGTTGGAAAGGGTCATCAAACCAACAATCGGTGTGCTTACCAATATTGGGGAGGCGCATAGCAACGGCTTTAATGACGATGAACATAAGTTCCGTGAAAAAATGGTGCTCTTCCGGAATTGCGAAGTCGTTATTGGAAGAGAGATCGACTTTAGCACAAGGCGGGATGTGTTGGATATGTTAAGTGATGGCATCAGGGTGATGACATGGGGCAATAGCGAGAGTAATGATATTATCGTTCAGTCAATAGAAAAGCAAAGGAATGAAACCAGGATCAGCCTTTTGTTTAATTCAGCAGCGCTAAATCTAACTATACCTTTTACAGATGAGGCTTCTATTGAAAATGTGATCACCTGTGTGTCAGTACTTCTTCAACTGGGTATTGCTGCAGAAAAGATTGAAGATCGCATTCATGATCTTCATCCCGTAAATATGCGGTTGGAGCTGAAGAAGGGCATCAATAACTGTTCGGTGATCAATGATAGTTATAGCGCTGATCTCAGCTCATTGCAAATAGCGATTGATTTTTTACAGCAGCAAAGCGGGCAGGCGAGGAAAACAGTTATTCTTTCTGATTTTTTGCACAGCTCGATCCCGGATGATGAGTTGTATAATTCTATCCTTGATAATCTTCTTAAGCATGAAGTGACCAGGTTCATTGCTATTGGAGAAAAAATATCGACGCAGCTTTCTTCATTTTCCAACGATGATATCACCGTTGAATCATATTCATCAACAGACGACTTTATACAGCGGTTCCGTTCTTCTTCATTCCGCGATGAGGTGATTTTGGTAAAAGGGGCCCGGGTATTCGGTTTTGAAAAAATAGTACAGTTGCTTGAGCAAAAAGCTCATCAAACAGTGCTTGAGATCAATCTCAACGCCATTGCCCATAATTTAAAAGAATATCAAAAATTGCTGAAGCCCTCTACAAAGATTATGGCAATGGTCAAGGCTTTTGCCTATGGTAGTGGTGGGGCAGAGATCGCCGGCATATTGCAATTTCATAAAGTTGATTATCTCGGCGTGGCCTATGCAGATGAAGGTGTCGAACTGAGAAGAGCTGGTATTACGTTACCAATAATGGTGATGAACCCGGAGGAAAGAAGTTTTGAAGCAATAGTGGAAAACAATCTTGAACCTGAGATATACTCTTTGCAATTATTTCAATCTTTCGACTCATTTATCCGGCAAGAAGGTTTGCAGCATTATCCTGTTCATATTGAGATCGAGACGGGAATGAACAGGCTTGGCTTTGCGTATGACGAGATCGAAAAATTGGCATCGGCTTTAAATGCATCTCCTTCTTTAAAAGTGCAAACTGTCTTCTCACACCTGGCAGGAAGTGAAGAAGCCATGCAGGATAATTTTACCCTGGAACAATTTGAAAAATTCAAACTTGCTGCTGATCTGCTACAAAACAAACTGGGATATTCATTCCTTCAACACATTTCCAATTCAGCCGCTGTTGTTCGTCATCCTGAATTACAATTGGATATGGTGCGATTGGGAATAGGTTTATATGGCGTAGATAGCGCTGCTACACATAAACCCGATCTGCAAACTACCGCTACATTAAAATCTACCATAGCACAGCTAAAACATCTCAAAGCCGGTGAGTCCGTCAGTTATAATCGAAAAGGTGTTGTGAAAAGAGATTCTGTTATCGCTACGGTGAGGCTGGGCTATGCAGATGGATATCCACGCAGATTGGGAAATGGCGCTGGCCAGATGCTTGTCAATGGAAAGTTGGCCCCAGTCATCGGAACGGTTTGCATGGACATGACCATGATCGATGTTACCGGTATGCCCGGTGTTAATGAAGGTGATGAGGTTATTGTTTTTGGTAAAGAGCTCTCTGTCGAAAAATTGTCAGAATGGGCCGGGACAATTCCTTATGAGATAATGACCGGCGTTTCGCAACGGGTCAAACGGGTTTATTACGAGGAATAGCTCTTAGCTGCGAGGCTTCAGGCTGCTGAAAAATTGAATAATTAAATATTAATTAGGATTTGATAGGGGCTTAAAGCTTGCTGCCTGAAGCTTGCAACCTGCATCTTGTAGCTTCTTCTCCCTATATTTGCCCATTAAAAACACAGCAGTGAAGCTTAGGAACGTTGCATTTATAATTATCCTGATAATCTTCGTTGACCAGTTTTTGAAGATATGGATCAAAACCAGCTATCCGACAGGAGAGGTGTTAAGAGTATTTGGTGCGGATTGGTTCAGACTTCATTTTATAGAAAACCCTGGGATGGCCTGGGGCTGGAAATTCGGCAATGAAACCGGTAAAATGGTATTAACGCTGTTTCGTCTCGCTGCCGTGATATTCGGTACCTGGTATTTAGGCCGCATTGTAAAACAACAATACACAAGAGGGTTTATCGTGTGCGCCGCTTTGATCTACGCCGGTGCGCTGGGTAATCTTCTTGACAGCATGTTTTACGGAATGATCTTCGACAAAGGATTGCACTATGATCCGATCGCTAATACTTATTTATCCTATGATGGAATTGCGGCTCTTTCTTCCACTGG